>DOVS01000089.1 GCA_003519965.1 Betaproteobacteria bacterium | reverse complement strand
CGAGTCCGCGCGGAACAAATCGGAGGAATACGCCGAAAGTCTGGAAGTCATGGTGCAGGAACGGACGCAACAGTTGGAGGAGATGGCGCGCACCGATCCGCTCACGGGGTTGTTGAATCGTCGCTATCTCATGGAAGAGTTATCGCACGCGATTCATGCGGCGCAGCGGCGCGGCGAAGCGCTCTCCTTGGTTTATTTCGACGTTAACGATTTCAAGGAAATCAATGACCGCAACGGCCATCAGTATGGCGACGAAGTGCTGCGTAAAATCGGCGGGATACTCTTAACGATTCGCCGCAACGAGGACCGTTGTTACCGCTACGGCGGGGATGAATTTTGCGCCGTGTTGTCGAATTGCCGCGAGCAAGACGCGCAAGAGCAGTTTTGCCAGCGCTTGCATGAGGAGATCGCCAAACATTTGGAATCCGTCACGCTAAGCACCGGCATATCCCAGACGGGGCCGGACAACTACGAAGAGGCCAGTAAATTATTGGAGTTAGCGGATGCCCGTATGTACGAGGCCAAGCGGGCGTATAAGGCGTCGCGCCAATCCGGGGCGGTCTAGCGTATGGCGATGGCCGGCGCGCGTGCTCCGCGCACTGGCCCCGGTGATTGCTCTCTCTGCTAGGGATAGTCGCAGCACGGCCTCATGCACGGAAAATAGCCTCGCCGGGAGGGAGGCTAGCCCATCGCCTGGGCGCGCATCTTTTCGACGAATTCCACGGTAATCAGGCTTTCCTCGGTTTCTAGCGCGGCTTTCTCAATTTTTCCTTTGACCATTTTGCGGATGAATGCAGGGATATTGTCCAGTTTTTTCAGCGCCTCTTCATCCCATGCGAGTTTGTCGTTGCTCATTGTCGATCTCCTGATTACGTTGTCGACGCCACGCCAGCGATTGGGCGGGGCGTGGATGGTTTACGCCGCCCCTTTCCGGGGAGGGGGCGCTTGGCAGGCGCTATCCTGGTTTTCCGTCGTGTCGCTAAAACTAGAGCGTTGCCTCCATAGCCAGTTCGAGTTCCAGCCAGCGTTCCTCCATCGCGGTTAACTGCGCCGCTAGCTCGGTGCGCTGGCGATCAAGGTCGGCGGTGCGGGCAGCGCCGGCGCCGCCGGTGTATAGCGCGGGATCGGTTAATTGGCGGGTCACCATGTCGAGGTCGCGGTGCAGTTGCTCCAGTTCGGCGTCCAATTTGGCCTGCCGGGACCGCAGCGTTTTCTTTTTGGCTGTCGGCGCGCGCCGCGGTTTTCCCGCCGCCGGGAGCTTAGCGGTTTCCTCCGGGCGGCGGGCCTCGATCCAACGGCGGTAATCTTCCAGATCGCCGTCGAAGGGTTGGGCCGCGCCGTCCGCAACCAGCCACAATTCGTCGGCGGTGGCGCGGATGAGGCTGCGATCGTGGGAGACCAGCACAACGCCGCCGGTATATTCTTCCAGAGCGACGGTGAGGGCGTCGCGCATGTCCAAGTCGAGGTGGTTGGTCGGTTCGTCAAGCAGCAGCAGATGCGGTTGTTTCCAGGCGAGCAGCGCTAGGGCGAGGCGGCTTTTCTCGCCGCCGGAAAACGTGGCGACCGGGCGGTTTTCATCCGCGCCGGCAAGGCCGAAGCGGCCGAGAAAGTCGCGTAGCGCTTGCGGCGGCGTTTTCGGGGCAAGGCGCGCCAGATGTTCTTGGGGGGTGGCCGCCGCGTCCAGCTGCTCCAATTGGTGTTGGGCGAAATAGCCGATACGTAGTTCGGGCGCGAAGGTCAGGCTGCCGGTAGTCGGCGTGAGCTCTCCCGCCAGTAGTTTGACGAAGGTGGATTTGCCCGCGCCATTCGGTCCCAGCAAGGCGATGCGCGCGCCGGCGCGCAAGGAGAAGGCGACGTCGTTGAACAGAGGGCGGCCGCCATAGGAAAAGCATAGCTTTTCCGCTCGCAGCAGCACGTCCGGGCCGCGCGCCGGCGCGTCGATTTCCAGTGCAAAGCGGCCATCCGCCACATGAGCGGGGGCGATGCGCTCTAGCCGTTCTAGCGCCTTAAGCCGGCTTTGCGCTTGTTTGGCCTTGGTGGCTTTGGCGCGGAAGCGGCGCACGAAGTCTTCCAGGTGGGCGATTTTCGCTTGCTGCCGGCGGTGCGCCTGGTCTTGCTGGGCGGCGCGTTCGGCGCGGGCGCGCTCGAAGGCGTCGTAGTCGCCGGTATAGTCGTCAATGACGCCATCGTGAAGGTGGGCGATGCGGGTCACGCAGGCGTTGAGGAATTCACGGTCGTGAGAGACCATGATTAGGCTGCCGGGATAGCGCGCTAGGTATTGCTCCAGCCAGAGGATGGCCTCCAGGTCCAAGTGGTTGGTGGGTTCGTCGAGCAGCAGCAGGTCGGCGCGGCGCATCAGCGCGCGGGCGAGATTCAGGCGCATGCGCCAGCCGCCGGAAAAGCTGGCGACGGAACGCTCCAGCGCGTCTTGTGCGAATCCTAGCCCCTTGAGCATTTGCGCCGCCCGCGCCGGGGCGGCGTAACCGTCGATGGCTTCGAACCGGTGCTGGGCGTCGAACCATGAGGCGTCGTGCGTTTCTTGCACTAACACGTGTTCCAAGCGGCGGCGCTCGCTGTCGCCGTCGAGGACGAACGCCAGCGCGGGTTGCGCGGAAGAGATGATTTCTTGTTCGACGGAGGTCAGGGTTTTACCCGGTTGTAACGCGACTTCGCCGCCGTCCGGCTTGAGGTCGCCGCGAATGAGCTGAAATAGCGTGGATTTTCCTGCGCCGTTCTTTCCCACCAACCCGATGCGTTGGCGGGTGAACACTTGCAGGCAAGCGTCCTGGAGCAGGGGCTTGCCGGCGGTCAGATAGGTCAGGCGGCGGATGTCGAGCATGCGCAATGATAACAGATGCGCCATGACGCCGCCCGCCGGCGGTGTGTTTCCCGTCAGAGGCGCGGTTCCAGCCGGCGCCACAGCCAGTGGTCGATGCTGGCCTTGCCGGGGCCGCTGAGCAGTAACGGTAGGAACATAACGAGATACATGAGCGGCAGTTTGAACCCGTTGTCGCAGACGTTGTAGCCATGGCCGGCGTGGACGCTGGCCCAAGCCACGACGGTGAGGATGATTAACGCCGCGCTGAAGAAACGCGCGCCAAGGCCAATAATCAAGGCAATGGCCCCGGCCAGCTCCGTCCACATGGCCAGGCGCCAGCTGATGGCGGGCGACACGAGATTGAACGGGAAAGGGAAATCCCCTTGAATGTTGGAAAACCAGTTTTCTCCATGGAGCTTCGAGACCCCCGCTTCCCAGAATTCCCAGGCGAGCAGCAGGCGCAGGCCGAGGGGCGCGAGAAACGCGCCGGCGCCATTCAACAAGCGGCGCATCGCGGCCAGTAGGGCAAGCATATTATGCGGCATGAAGGCTCCTTTCGGGGATGGTGAATGAACAGGGAGGGCGTCGGGCGCGTCACACGTGCTTTAATTGTTCGTAAATGTCCAAAATGCGCGGCAGCGCTTGTTTAAACGCCGCGATAACCTGCGGGTCGAAGTGGCGTCCCGCTTCGCCGTCCAGTAGCGCCAGTGCTTTTTCCACCGGCCAGGCTTCCTTGTAGGGACGCTTGGAGGTGAGGGCGTCGAACACGTCGGCTACTGCGACTATGCGGGCCGCCAGGGGGATCGCGTCGCTCTTTAACCCGTTGGGGTAGCCGCTGCCGTCGAATTTTTCGTGATGGCCTTCGGCGATTTCGATGGCCACCTGAAAAAGGCTGTGGCCCAGATTGTTCATTTGCGCTTCGCAACGGCGCAGCACTTGGCCGCCGATGATCGGGTGGCGCGTCATTTCCCCCCATTCCTCCGTGGTGAGTTTGCCTGGTTTGAGCAGGATGTCGTCGCGAATGCCGACTTTACCGATGTCGTGCATCGGCGCGAAGTGGAGGATGTCGCGTACATAAGCCGGTGTGATTTGTTCTTGCGCGGATTCCATCATGCCGAGTTCTTCACTGACGATGGCGGCGTATAAACTCATTCGCTTGAGGTGGTTGCCGGTTTCCGGGTCGCGGCTTTCCGCCAGTTTCGCCAGCCCTTCCACCGCGGCGATCACCAGCCCTTCCATGACGACGGTTTTTTCCAGAATATGGGAAAGCTGGCCGGCGAGGTTGGTGAGGAATTCCAGGTGCTCCGGCGTGTAGGCCGCCGTTTCCGTGGAGGCGAATAACAGCACGGCTTTTTGTGCGCC
>DOVS01000070.1 GCA_003519965.1 Betaproteobacteria bacterium | reverse complement strand
TGGTAGGCGAGATACGCGATAAGGAAACCGTCGACGCCGCATTATCCGCAAGCGAAACGGGACATCTGGTATTGGCCACTTTGCACACCCCGAACGCCAAACAGTCGGTAGAGCGTATTACCGGTTTCTACGAAGGAGAGGAGAAGGGATGGGTGCTCAACGTCCTAAGCTCCGTTCTCATCGGCGTCATGAGCCAGGTATTGGTGAGGCGGAATGGCGGGGGGCGGCGTCTTGCCTGTGAAGTGCTGGTAAATACGGACGCCGTGGCGCAGATGATACGCGAGAACAAGGTCGCGCAACTCCAGAACCTGATCATCACTGGGAAAAACGCCGGCATGATCACGCTCAACGCCGTGCTGGCCGATATGGCGCGTAAAAACGAGATATCCATGCAAGAGGCGTTGTACGCCGCCTACGACATAGCCGAACTCAGAAAAGATCTCGGTCTTGCGCATGGTTAAGCGTCAGTCCGGTTTTACCTTGATCGAATTATTGATCGCGCTGATCATCATGTCGCTGATGACGGCGATGCTGGTCACGTACTTTGGGCCGTGGGCGACTTATAAAGCGCGCGTGGACACGCAGAATAAGTTAGCGCTGTTGCAGGAAGCGTTGACGGACGCCTATAAGGATAACGCGCTGACCATCGACAGCAACGCCGGCGCGGCGATTGTATTGCCGAACGGGAAGATATCAAGCACCGCATCGGCCACCCCCGCCACGTTTCAGCCGATCATGCCGTATTCCTCCACCGCGCCGCTCGGCATGGCCAGGGACGGATACGGCAAGGCGCTGACCGTATTCGTCAGCGATCTGCTCTCCAAAAAAATTGCGGGCGCGACGCTGTACTATCACGTCATCGCCGTCGTATCCAGCGGCGCCAGGAGCCGCGGTCCGGCCAAGTCTACGTTCGATCCGTCGACGGGAGCACTGAAACTCGATCCATACGAAACGGCGGTGCTAATCAACGGATATGATATTGAATACGCAATTTACCGCACGACGCGGACTCGCCTGCAACAATTGGCGAATCTGTACTCGACATATTTCCAGTCGCGCTACATGGGCGACTCGGGCCGATCCTATGGAGTGGACTACTTCGCCTGCGGGGGAAATCCTTGCGGCGCGAGTTCTTCGCCATCGTGGGATATTACCGGCACGGTCGGAAACAGCCTGCAGCGGACGAATCAAACGGCGGCGCAAGTAAATTTGCAAACAACGCTAGGGTTGTCTCATGACGACGTCACCGACGGATGGGGGAATCCGATTTACGTAGACAACGATTCATCCGCTGTCCGCAGTCCGAGCAACCCGTCGGCCGCCATGCAAACGCCCCCGTACACGGCGACGCTGTACGCCAATATGCCGGGCGGACAGAGGCTATCCGTCACTGCCGCGGGAAATTACTGACCTAGGAGACACTCATGCGACGCTATTCTGCGCGACTGCTTATTTCCCTTATGTTCGCTTCTTGCGTGGCCCATGCCGGCGCTTTTAATGCGGACGATTTGTTTAAAGCACCGCCGGCGCACGCGAAAAAACCGGTGGCGCCGGCGCCGGTCGCCCACGTAAAACCGCGCACAACGAGTTTAGCGCGTCTGCCGCGCACCGGCGTTCATTCGGCGCCGAAGAGGGGAGTGGCCGTAAAGACGCAGCTCATTTCCGCGTCTCCCGTCATTAATCCTTTTTCGGGGAAACGGCTTAACTACGAGCAGAAGATGAGGGAGTTGGACAATCAACGCTTGAATACGCAGATTATGGGGGAACAATTAAAACAGGACGGAATTAAGAGCGCCATCGAAAAATTGAGGTACAAGACGAAGACCGAAGTCATCGGAAGGAGGGCGTCCGTCCCTAAAACGGCGGACGCGAGGATAACCGCACTGATCGGTAAGTTGAAGAGAGAAAAATCGCTCGGTAAAAGAAAGCGCCATTCGCCCTCCCCATCCCCGCATTCTGCCGCCGGTCCACGGGTTTCCGGGGAGATTTCCTTCGGTAGGCGTTATTACCGGTTGGTGGAAAATCGAGATGGCAGCAAACTGGTGGCGGAGTCCGCGATGGACTACGCCGCAACGCCAGGAAGCGTTTCCACTATCCGCGTATCCGATCGTCGCCCCGCTCCTGTCGCCGGAAAGGAGGGGCATGACGGCGGGAGACCGTTTATCCCCGGTGTGGCGACGTCCGTCGGTACGCCGATTATGCCAACGCCGCCCCCGGTTAATTAATGATCGAAAGCTCGCTATCTTCAGCCATTATTCGGCGCGTCGCGGCGATTTCCTGCAGGCATAATTTCCAGCGCCATTTACTGGATGACGTCATAATGTCTACACCCATCGGTAAAATGATTTTGTTTTTTGCGCTGGCGATTTTCGGTGTATCCGCGGTAGCGCAGCCACTCGACACCCTGCTGGTCGTGCGGCAAACCTATGCCGGCGGGGTTAACTCCATCAACGCCTTTGTTGTTCGTCCCGCGGGCAACGGCAGCAATTTGCAGGTTGCGAAGGACGGTTTGACGGAGTCCGCCACCGGCACGCTCGGCTCCATGCCGATTACCGACTATCCTGCCGCGATGACGGACCAGCAGATTATGTCCAGCCTGTCGTCGAGCATGCAGAACGCCAGCACGGCCATCGGCGCGGGCATGCAGGCATACATGGAAGCTAACGGCGTCGGCAGCGGCGTCTTCGATTTCGAGCAAAAGCTGTATCGCTCCGGCGGGAAAACCCAACTGCTCGTCGCCACCGTCATGATTGGCCACGACGGACAAGTGTTTTTCGGGGATCCTCGCATTGTCGACCAGTCTCCCGGCATTTTGTACGCTATTTATACGCCGCTCGCGGTCGCCAACGGCCTGCCGCAGAATTGGGCTTATCCCAACGCCGGCACCATACAGTGGCAAATGCGCGATATGAACTGGAATCCGCTGACGGCAATGCATGTCGTCAACGTGAATGGGGCTTACGATCCTCCGCAGTACAGCAACACGGCGGGCGGACCTGCGCCCGCCGGATGTTCCGGCGTGGCGCCGAACGTTACCTGCAATCCTGACTTCGGTTTATCCTGTCTCTCCGACAAATCTTCGTCGGCGTCCTGCCCGCAGACGTATCCCGACATTAAGGCGCTTATCGCGCAAAATAGCGCTGCTTTCGCCATATTGGACTATACGCGCACATTGCAACCGGTATACACGCAACAAGCAAATGGTACGCGGACAGCCAACGCCGCCTTGAGCGTCAATAGCCGCGTGGCGACGTACAATGGCTGCGGCGGCGTGCGCTACGATAATTCCGGCGCGCAGGGTTTCAAGTTGCAGGCAGCCACGGACCGCTATCTGGTGCAAACGGACGGCGGCTATTCCTATCTCAACGAGTTCAAGAGCTATTCCTTATCGCCGACGTTGCCCTATAGCGGGAGCGTCACCGTCACGCGCGCCCAGGCCGCCGGCCTTCCCGGCGAGATCGTCAACCCGGATGGAACGCTGGTTCCCGTCTCTTCCGTGGCTAATCTCGTCTATCTCGCGCCCGTCGCCATTACCGGCAACACGAGTACAACCATCGTTTCCTTTATCCGTTCCGTCAGAGATTCGCGAGATTATTACAGTGTTGCCTACACTTGCACCGGCAATAGCGCGACAACCACGATCCCGGTCACGCTTGCGGTCAACAGAGGCGAATCATACCCGAGCTATCTGAACTCCCGGTGCGGCGAGGGAAGTTTCGGCTGGTTTTACGGATCGCTTTTTTCCGTCAGCATAGATTTTAGCAGAGCGGATAGCCAATGGATGCCGCTGGGAATCGGAAGATGGGACATCGGCTTGGACGTTTACGATAATTCATGCGTGATGTCGAATGTTTATATTTGGCGGCACGGCTGCGCGGGGGGCGCCTGCTCCGCCAGTTTTAAAGTCGACGACGCCGGTTCCGGCTCGGCCGGAACCTTCAGCTATTCGTATTAGGGAGAGCATGGTGTTTCGCAAACTCGTCGCGTTTATTACCGGTTTCTGCTTTACCGTCACCACGGTGCTGCTTCCGGCCGGGGCGGCGGTAGCGGCGTGCTCCCGCACCGACCCCACCGCCTGCGTCGTCCAGGAAGCAACCCAGCCGGGCGGATCCTGGCCGCTGCATCCGCCGGCGGGCATGAGCGAAGCGCAGTACATCGCCTGGTCGCGCAAGGTCATGGTGGCCGGCGACATCCGCATTACCCGCAACGACGCATCCGCGCTGATCCTCAAGATACCGTCCGGCGAAATCACCAATCAGATCATTCCGTTCGCGGGCAACCCGCCGATCGTCTGGGCGCGGTACGATCCGCTGGGCGCGGTCGGACGCATCGACGTTTCCTATCTGGTCAAGACCCCCCACAACAGCGTCGAACTGGTCCTCAAGCACTTTACGCCCGACGACGGGCGGCGCTGGATCAGCGTATCCGACTACATGGACGGAACCTATCCCAGCGCGGCGGGGCGGGGCAAGGGCAGCGCGACCTACTTTCTCGACATGCCGGTGAACATTCACTACGACGCCCTCAATCCCTTCGACAACGACTATGTTTCGTTCAAGGGCGACGGCGACGGCCAATTTCACAACATCAGCCAATCCGGCTTTCTCACCGCCGTCGGCATGGCGCAGACGAGCTATCGCGCCGCGTTCTCGTTCACCGCCATCGCCGATCCGCATCAGAAGGTATCCACCAAGACCTCCGGCGATCTGTTCACGCAGACTGTGACCACGACCGTTAAAACCTACGTCAAGCCCAATTGGGTGGCCGGACTGCCCATCGAACTGGGCGGCCCGGACCGGTACACCACGGCGTACTGCATTTCGAGCAGCAACAGCACCGCGAATTGTCCGAGTTACCGCCTGGTGCGCGCCGGCGTTTCCTTCATTCCCTTCAACGGCGGCAATATGCCGATGCAGCCGGTGCTGATCGACGAGCAGCAAACGTCGCAGTCGGGGTGGACGGCGTTCGCGTTCGCGGTGTTCACGGCGGTGCTGACTTGGGGCGCGGCGTCGGCATTGAGCGGGGCGGGGGCGTTTAGTGGAGCGGGTGTAACTGCTGGTGGTAGTGGGATTGAGGGAGCCACGGGCTTGAGCGCTACGGAAATTGGTGGGGCTGCGGGCGCGGGCTACGCCGGGGTCACGGCGTTGACTCAGGGCGGGCCGGTGACCTCGGTGCAGAAAGGGTGGATGGGATCGCTGGACAAGGGGTTCGCCCAAAGCC
>DOVS01000163.1 GCA_003519965.1 Betaproteobacteria bacterium | reverse complement strand
CTGCTCACGTACACTCCCGGCGTCGCCGGCGGACTGACGCAAACAGCCGCCGCCCAGGACGCCCAAGCCACCGTTAACGGCGTCGCCGTCACTAGCGGCGCCAATACCTTGAGCGATGCTATCCTGGGCGTTACCATGAGCTTGATCGGCGTCGGCTCCAGCACGCTAGCGATCGCTCTCAACCCGGCGCCGATCGTCAGCGATATTAGTGCGTTCGTCAGCGCCTACAATCAAGTGCAAAGCCGAATCAACAAATACGAAAGCAGCAGTCTCGCCAACGACCCGCTGCCGCAAGGCGTCCAAGCGCAACTGTCGAATATTCTCGAAACATCGCTGGCGGAATTCGGCAATCTGTCAAGTTTGGCGCAGCTCGGCATCACCATCAACCCGAACCACACCTTGACGCTGGATAAAACGGCGCTGCAACAGGCATTGGTCGGCAATCCCAGCGGCGTCGCCCAACTGTTCACCGGCAACAACCAGGGAATCGCCGACCAAATTATCACCTTAGCACAAAACGTAGCCGGAGCAGGAGGAGCCATCCCAACCCAAGTCAACGCACTCGGCAACGACGTGCTGCAATTACAGAACCAACAGCAAAACGCGAATTTCCTTGCCAGCCTTCAAAAGCAAGATCTCGTCGGCCAATACGCCATGCTAAGCGGTACGCTTAGCTCGATACAAAACACTGGCCAATTCCTGGCGGATCAGCTCGGCGTCCCGTCTAACATCGCCGGCTTGAACGCCTTGATGGGAAACAACGGCGGCTTGCCGGGCCAAAGCGCCTCATCTATGGATCCGTTGGCGGCGAGCGGCTTCCTCGGCCAATCCGGCGGCTTTCCCTATCTATTCTGACTCCTACCGGTATTTAGCGCCGCCGTTATCGTATACTGGCGGCGCGGTTCGCGTATGGGCGGCGCGGAAACGATGGCGAGCAGCGCCCACCATAGAAACCTTACACGAAACTTACAATAACGATATGATTTATATAAATATTTTTTTCATTTCCCCCCTAAAGACCCGCGCATTTGTTCCGATATAATCATTAACCATCCGGTGCGGCGTCATCACGCCGCCCACCCTTATTAGTCAATGAAGCAGTCAGAAGGAGAAAAATAATGAGTTCGTCATCGATTGGCCTATTAACCTCGCCGGGTATTGGTTCTGGGTTGGACATCAATAGCATCGTTAGCAAACTCATGAGCGCCGAGGAACAACCGCTGACTCTCATGGATAAAAAAGAGGCCGGCTACCAGGCGGAATTAACCGCTTACGGGACGCTCCGCAGCTCTCTATCGACGTTTCAAGCGGCGGTGGAAAAACTGACGAATGCCTCTAGCTTCAATTCTCTGCAAGCAACGTCGGCGGATCCCGCCACCGTCACCGCAAGTGCTTCGTCCAACGCAACTGCGGGCAGTTATTCGGTGCAAGTCAACGCGCTGGCGCAGCAGCAAAAAATTGAAAGCCAGGGATACGCCGACACCACCTCGGCCATCGGCACCGGCACATTGACGTTCCAGTTCGGCACGATCAGCGGCGGCACACTGACCAGCGGCGTCTATACCGGCGCGACGTTCACTCTGAACGCCAACAAGGCGGCGCAGAGCGTTACCATCGATACTGCGCACGACTCCCTGAGCGGCATCCGGGATGCGATTAATAACGCCAATATCGGGGTTACCGCCACCATCATCAACGATGGCTCGACCAATGGCTATCACTTAGTGCTCACGTCCAACGACAGCGGCGCCGCCAATAGCCTCAAAATCACCAGCAGCAGCACCGCATTGACGACGGCATTGGGATACGATCCGGCGGGCGCCCAGAACATGGTGCAAACCATCACTGCCCAAAACGCCAATTTAACGGTAGACGGCATCGCGATTTCCAAGCCATCCAACACAATCAGCGACGCGATCCAGGGCGTGACGCTCAACTTGCTCCAAACCAACACGACTCCCGCGACGGTCAGCGTTTCACGAGATACAAGCAAAATTTCCTCGGCGGTGAGCGATTTCGTCAGCGCCTACAATAAACTGGAAAAATCATTCAACACTTTGTCCGGCTACAACGCCACCACTAAAAAAGGCGGCACGCTGGAGGGAGACTTCACCACGCTAACAATCGAGCAGCAAATCCAGAGTGTCCTAGATTCAACCATTCAGAGCCTCAACGGCGGGCAAACCAGCCTAGGCGACATTGGCGTCAATTTTCAGGCAGACGGCACATTGTCGCTGGACACAACCAAACTGTCCGCCGCGCTGGCGAAAAATCCAACAACGTTCGCCGGCTTCTTCGCCGCCACCGGTGTCACATCGGACAGCTTGGTCACTTATCAGAGCGCCGGCGCCAACGCCAAGCCCGGCGTATACGCGATCAGCCTTGGCCAGGCCGCCACGCAAGGCAACTTTGTCGGCGCCGGAACGGCGGCCGCCTCGACCATCATCACTGCCGGCACGAACGACCAGCTGGCGCTCTCGGTGGACGGCGTCGCGGCTAACATCACGCTCGACGCCAACACCTATACGCCCAGCCAACTAGCGGCGGAGCTGCAAACTAAGATCAACGGCGCGTCCGCACTCTCCTCTGCCGGCATCGCAGTCACTGTCAGCCAAAGCGGCGGCCAGTTCACCATCGCGTCCAACCGCTATGGCGCATCCTCCGGCGTGACCGGTGTCGGCGGCACATCCGCAAGCGCACTGGGCCTGACCTCCGGCACGGCCACAGCCGGTCAGGATGTGGCGGGAACGATCAACGGCATGGCGGCAACCGGCGCCGGCCAATATCTGACTGGCGCATCGGGCACTGCGGTGGACAACATTAAGCTGCTGGTGCAGGGGAGCACGACTGGCAGCCGCGGCACGGTTACCTTCACCCAGGGCTACGCCTCGAAGTTAGATGCGCTTATATCCAGCATTATTGGCGGCAATGGCGAAATTTCCACCGCCACCGACGCCGTTAACCAAGAGATCAAAACCATCGACCAGCAGCGCACCGACTTCCAGCAGCGCATGAAGCAAGTAGAAACCAACTACCGCGCGGAGTTTGCGTCCATGGATAGCTATGTCGCCAGCATGAAGCAAACGGGTAATTATCTCACGCAGCAGTTCGCCAATCTTCCGAAGGGGTAGGACCGTTAGGCTAGGCCGAAGCGGCTAATAAACCAGTGCTTCACGCCTTGGGTCAGCGTGGCGTAGGCAGGTAAGATGACGAACAGCGCCACCCAGTAAAGGGAAGGCAACGGCGTAAAACCGAAGTAGTGCGCAACAGGAGACAATGACAACCAAGCGCCTACGCCGCAAATCGATAACCGCGTGACAATCGGCGGCAAGCTGGCGCGGCTTTGGATAAACAGTCGTTTGCTGGTGCGAATCGCATCCACGATCAAGGTCTGCGACAGCAATGACTCGACAAACCAGCCGGTTTGCAATAATGCGGCATGCTCCTCGGCGTAAAACAGGGGCGACAACACAAAAAAACCGGGCGGCCGAAACTAGGCCGGCCGGCCGAATAACCGCATGAATTTAGGCGATTGAAATATCCCATTGCCTTGGCTGTGCCAGGCACTGCCCGCCTAGGCGGGCTTTTTTGCGTTCGCGGCCAATAGTATCGGCGCCGTATTGCTCCAGACGCTCTTCGGCTTCGCGGTCTAGCCGACCTGCCGATCCGCTGGAACGCCGCCGCGATGCCGCTGCGCCCGGCTGCCAGCAATTCCTGGCCGGTTTGCTGCGCCGCGCACCCATCGGCGACTTATCCTTAGCACCCCGCGAGAGGGGGAATCACGGAGAGCCAAAACGTGTTGAATCTCGACAGGGACGCCGCCCTTCTTCGATGGGATGCGAATCCCATTCCCTGCGTTGTTTTCCTCCTCCAATAACGGCGTATGTATGCTAGCCCGCATTGCGGGTCATCTATTTACACCAATGGGTTTAACGCCTTGTCCGCGCCAACCGATGCGCCGGCGGCGACAAACAACGATAACCGCCGTGGCCCGCGCGCTTCACACATTCTCCTCGTCCTCCGCCAGACATAAGGCCAACGCCTGCCGCCAATCCGGCAGCGCGATCCCGAACTGGCGCTGGAGTTTCTCGCTGGACAGGAGCGAATTGCCGGGACGGCGCGCCGGTAAGGGATAATCGCGGGAGGGGATTGGCCGCAGCAGCGGCTGACGCGGTGTCCCGCGGTGCGCAAAAACAGCTTGGGCAAAGCCATGCCAAGAAGCGCCGCCGGCGCAAGCGAGATGATAAATTCCCGCCGCCGCACCCAGACCTTCGCCGCATTGGGCGAGAACTAGCGCCGTGGCCTCGGCAATCATCCGGCTCCAAGTCGGCGCGCCGATTTGATCGTCGACAATAGACAGCGTATCTTTCTCCGCCGCCAGACGCCACAGCGTCCGCAAGAAATTTTTTCCCCGCCGCCCATAGACCCAACTGGTGCGAAAGATGAGATAAGCGCCGCCGACAGCCTGCACCGCTTCTTCTCCCGCTCGCTTGGTCAAACCGTACACGTTAAGCGGCCGCGGCGTGTCTTCCTCGGTATACGGCGAAGACTTGACGCCATCGAATACGTAATCGGTGGAATAGTGGATGAACACCGCACCTAATCGCTTTGCTTCTTCCGCCAGCACGCCGGGGATGTCGGCGTTTAGCACCTGCGCCTGTGTCTGCGCCGTTTCGGCCGCATCCACCGCGGTATAGGCGGCGGCGTTGACGATCAGCCGCGGATGGAGCCGCCGCACCGCCGCGCGCACCGCCGCAATGTCGGTCAAATCGAGCATCGTGCGGTCAAACGCGGCGACCCGGCCCAAGGACGCTAGCGTGCGTTGCAGCTCCCAACCCACTTGGCCGTTCTTTCCGACCAGCATAATCTCGTTATCTGTCATCGCCCGTCCTCGTTGCCGCTCGGGCGCGATTGCGCGCGGCGCCAAAAAACGCCTTATTTTACTCGCCGCTCCGAGGAAATCCCATCTCCAAAGCCAGAACCCGGAATACCGCGCCCAGTCCGCTATCCGGCGACGCGCGCATAGCATACGCCCGCTTAACGCCGCTCGGCCGATGGTGCGCCGCGCCACGGCCGTCTAAGTAGGGTAAGAAAGGAAAAAAGGGAAATCCGCCGAGAACCGGGCAAGGCGGACACAGTCTCCCCGCCACGGCCCCGCGCCTAGAACATCATCGAAGGATCGTGGCTAGCGGGATACTTAAGCGCCTGGATCGCCTGCGCCGCGGAACGCACCAGAATTCGCCGCGGACAGAAAAAATCATCGTACAACACGTGCCGTGGACGGTTTAAGTCATGGTAGCGAATGAGCCGCCATTTCGCCCCCTGCGCCTTATCCCATGTCCCGTTATCGCGGCCGTAAGCGTAGACTTTATATTCTTCCGTACGGCAACGCATCCCTTCGAAGGTAACGTTGCGCGCGCCCGAGGGCGATTGAATCACCAGCGTATAACGAATTACGCCGTCATCGCCGACGCTGATGGAGGGCGCATCGACATAGAATTTGTTGTCGGTGGCGGGACTCACGGCAAAGGGCAGCCTGTTTTTCACGGTGGGCGGCGGCGGCAGTTTCGCTTGAAGCTCTTTCCATGGTTTATCGTTATCGAATTTATAATCGAAATCGCCCCAGCCCGCCACCGCCATCATGGGTGCTAGCAGCGCACCCAGCAGCACGAGCCCGGGAATCACCTTAACCTGCATACAAATGCTCCCGCGTCAGTGGATATTGCTGGCGGCCATTAGGCAGCGGTTTGCCAGCCAATACCTGAAAAACAGACAGCCAGCCCGCCTCGAACCCATAGGCTGAACCCGCCATGTAAATACGCCAAATCCGGTAAATGCGTTCGCCCACTTGCCGGCGCGCTTCCTCGCGCTGAGATTCCAGGCGCTCGACCCAACGCCACAAGGTCTTGGCGTAATGAGGGCGGAGATTTTCCGTACCCAGGCATTCCAGTTGCTGCGCCGACATCGACTCGATGACCTTGGACACATGGGTCAGCTCGCCGCCGGGGAAAACATAGCGCTCGATAAAATCGCTGATTCCGCTGCCCAGGCCATAGCTGTTCAGCGCCGCCAGGGTAATGCCGTGATTCATCACCAAGCCGCCAGGCCGCAACAAACGGTAAATTTTGCCGAAATAATGCGGCAGGTTCCGCCGGCCTACATGCTCGAACATACCGACGCTGGCGATTTTATCGAACGGCTCGCTTTCCGGGTAGTCCCGGTAGTCCATCAAGCGCACCACGCAGCGATCCGCCAGCCCGCGCGCTTGAATTTGCGCCTGGACGTATTCGTATTGGTTCTGGCTGACGGTAATACCGGTGGCGTAAACTCCGTAATGCTCCGCCGCCCACAATATCAGGGCGCCCCAGCCGCAGCCGACATCCAGGAAACGCTCCCCTTCCTGTAGCAGGAGCTTACGGCAGATGTGGTCGAGCTTCTGTTCCTGCGCCTGCTCCAGGGTGTCATCGGCATGGCGGAAATAGGCGCAAGAATACACCCGCCGTGCATCCAGCCACAACGCGTAGAAATCGTTGGAAACATCATAATGACTACTAACCACCTTGTGATCGAAGGCGCGCGTATGCCGCTGCCACGGCAGGGTCAAACTTTTACGGTGATGCGCCGCGCACGCTTGCGCATCGCACAGCGCGATTCCCTCGGCGACGATATCGCGCAAGTCGCCGTCTAAATC
>DOVS01000067.1 GCA_003519965.1 Betaproteobacteria bacterium | reverse complement strand
GATCCGGTGGGGGGATTCATAAAAGACGAGCCAATAGGGGAGCTCGCTCAGTGTACCCAATACCCGCTGACGCGCTTCTTTCTTGGATGGAAGAAAACCGTAAAATAAAAAGTGCGGGATGGCGGCGCCTGCCGCGGAGAGGGCGGCGACCGCCGCATTCGGTCCGGGAATCGGTTCGACCCGGTAGCCGGCCGCGCGGGCCTTGCCGACGAGAATTGTACCGGGATCGCTGATTCCCGGTGTACCCGCATCGCTGATTAGCGCGATGGATTGACCTTCTTCCAGGCGTTGAAGTAATTTAGCCGCGGCGCTTTGTTCATTGTGTTCATGATACGCGAGGCATTTTGCGGCGATGGCGTAGTGTTTTAGTAGGTGCGCCGAATGGCGGGTATCCTCGGCGGCGATTAGATCCACCGACCGGAGAATATCCAAGGCGCGCAAGGTAATATCCTTCAGGTTCCCAATCGGTGTGGCAACCACATATAATATCCCCTTCCTAATCGAGGGGGTCTTCTGATTATGCAACGGCTGCTCCTATTTTTGCTGGTGCTGATCGTTTCCATGTTAAACGGCTGCGCGACGATGCCCGGGCGCGGTGCGGCGGCCGAATCGGCCAAGGCGGCCGCTCAGTCCGCCGAGCCGCGGCGGGAAGCGGAACAAGCGCCGGTGGCCCGGACATTTCCCCTGGAAAGCGATATGGACGCCGGTCTCGCGCCGAGGGGAATTCCTCAATCGGCTCAGGTGGCGTTATTGCTGCCGCTTAAATCGGCTAACTTCGGCCCGGCGGCGGATGCGGTGCGGCGCGGGATCTTGGCGGCGAGCGCTTTGCAAAGCGGCGTGCCGAAGCTAGCAATAAAAGTTTACCCCACCAGCGATCAAATCGACGATATTTTGTCGGCGTATCGCCAGGCGGTGCAAGACGGAAATCAGGCGGTCATTGGCCCCCTGACACGGAATGCGGTGACTGCGCTGGCGCAGAGCGGTCTCGCTACGGAGCCGACGCTGGCGCTGAACGTTCCGCGGCGCGAGGATCATGCGGCGCTTCCCCCCCATTTTTATCTATTTAGTTTGTCGGTGGAAGACGAGGCGCGCCAAATGGCGCAGCGCGCGTTTGCCGAAGGGCGGCGTTCGGTCATCCTGTTGACCGCGAATACCCCGTTGGCTAAAAGAATCCAACAGGCGTTTCTTGACGAATGGAGCCGTCTTGGCGGCACGGTGGCCGTGCAGGTGGGTTTTTCCACTAATGTAGCGGATTTGTCCGCATTGCGTAGTCGTTTAAAGGATTATCCGGCGGATATGGTTTTTATCGCCGCCGGCGCGCGGCGCGCCAGGCTGGTGCGCCCTTATCTCGGGAACACGTTGCTCCTTTACGCAACCTCGATGGTTTATGGCAGCCGCCGTCCATTGAAGAATATCGATCTTTCCGGTGTGCATTTTCTCGATATGCCATGGTTGCTGCAACCGGATAACGCGGCGGTAATGGCCTACCCGCGCCTGGAAGGGACGGCCTCCCTGGAGAGTCAGCGGCTTTACGCTCTGGGAATCGACGCGTTTCGTTTAATTAACCTGATGATGCACGGCGCGCCGCCGGCAGAAATTCACTTGGACGGTGTGACGGGAAAGATACACTTGGCGGGGGAACACTTTTTCGCTCGCCAGCTTCTCCCTGCGGTTTTCGATCAAGGTCAGGTGAAGGCGGACAAGACGGCAGGGCCATGAATAGCGCGGGCGCCGCAGCGGAAAAACAGGCGGCGCAGTTTTTGCGGCGCCAAGGCCTGGCGCTGATCGAAGCTAATTATCGTTGCCGGTTTGGTGAAATTGATTTAATCATGCGTGACGGCGCGGCGCTGGTGTTTATCGAGGTGCGCTTGCGGCGTCGTGGAATGTTCGGCGGGGCCGCCGAAAGTATTACGTGGCGCAAGCAACAGTGTCTGTTGAAAACCGCGCAACATTATTTGCGCGATCGAGGGAACCTGCCGCTTTGCCGGTTTGACGCCGTGCTGCTGGAAGGAGAGGCGCGTCAGCGCATTGAGTGGATTAAGAATGCGTTTGGCGCATAGAAGACGAGAGACGGATTGATGAAATTAATCGCAAGAATCGGCCAGCATTTTACCGAAAGCGCGCAGTTGAAGCTCCAGGCAATCGACCGCATTGCGGAACCGTTGGCGGCGGCGGCCGAACGGATGGTGAAATGCCTCATGGCGGACGGGAAAATTTTAAGTTGCGGCAATGGGGGGTCGGCGGCGGATGCGCAGCATTTTTCCTCCGAGCTGCTGAATCGTTTCGAACGGGAGCGTCCCGGCTTGGCGGCGATGGCGTTGACTACCGATGCATCGACGTTGACGTCGATCGCCAACGATTACGATTATGAACAAGTATTCGCCAAGCAGGTGCTGGCGCTTGGCCAGCCGGGAGATGTGTTGCTGGCTATTTCCAGCAGCGGCCATTCGCGCAATGTGCTGCGGGCGATCGACGCCGCCCACGAGCGGGAGATGGATGTGGTGGCGTTGACCGGGAAAGGCGGCGGGCGAATGGCGGAGCTTTTGCAGGGCGGCGATATCGATATTTGCGCACCCGGCGACAGTACCGCCCGTATTCAAGAGATTCATTTGTTGGCCATTCATTGTTTATGCGATGGCATCGATTGTTTGTTACTAGGAGCCGAATAGATGCGAATACTCGCCTTATTGTTACTGGTTCTGGCGTTGCCCGCGTTGCAGGGATGTTTTCCGGTTGTCGCCGCCGGCGCCGTCGGCGGTGCGGTAATTGCGAGCGACCGCCGTTCCACCGGCACGTTCATCGAAGACCAGGAAATCGAATTCAAGGCGTCCAACCGGTTAAACAAACGCTTGCAGAATCAGGTGCATGTGAACGCCACGAGCTACAATCACGTCGTGTTGTTGACGGGAGAGGCGCCGACCGGCGCGTTGAAGCGGCAGGCGGTTCAGGTCGTTCGCACGATTCCCAATGTCAGGGGGATTGTCGATGAGATTGCGGTGGCGGCGCCGACCTCGTTTGCGTCGCGGAGCAACGATGCCTACATTACCTCTAAGGTCATGGCGCGTTTCGTTGACGCCGGTAAATTCCCGCCGGTTTACGTCAAGGTGGTGACCGAGGATGGCGTCGTTTACCTGATGGGGCTGGTGACGCATCGGGAGGCCACCGCCGCGGTGGACATCGCGCGCACCACGAGCGGCGTGAAGAAGGTCGTTAAAGCGT
>DOVS01000184.1 GCA_003519965.1 Betaproteobacteria bacterium | reverse complement strand
GGCAAGCCGCCGCCACGGCATGGGCCAGCCATTCGTTTTCCTCGTCCCGGCGACTGCCGTGATCGCGCAATAATTGGAGTAAATCCTCAAACTCGTCATTGCGCAACGGGAAGTCCCCGGTTTCGCTGGGGAGCAGCGAAAACACCTCCGCCGCCTGCGGGAAGTAGCGCGTTAGCAACGCCGCAAACCGCGCCGGGGCCAGCCCGAGCCGACGAGGCGCCGGCAACGCCGCCGCCGAAGTATCGATCGCGCCGGCGAAGGCGTAGGTCACGATGTCCACCGGATCGCGCGCCCGCGCCAGCAGCCAATCGTAACGCCACCGGGCCGTCATCGCCGCCGCCCTAGAGCGCCATAGCGGCGTGGGTATAGCATTTTTTCGGGCAAATCCGGGCGCATGCTTCGCAACCGATGCAGTTTTGGCCATTAGCGACGGTCATGACCTTCTTCTCGTATTCGTCGTCATCGTCGTCGTCATCGATATCCACCTGAATCAGTTCACCGTCTTCATCCATTCCCATGAGTTGCAGAACTTCCCGCCCGCAAACCTTGAAACAGCGGCCACAGCCAATACATTTTTCCTTGTTGATTTCCAACACGAATTTTGGAACCCAGGTGCGCCCGTCCGGCATGATTATGGTTGCGAATCCCATCGTTTATCCTCCCGCCGCCAACCGTTGACGCGCCTCGGTCAATTGCTGGTAGGCTTCGAAGGCCCGCTGCGCCACGTCGGGAATTTTTTCCCAGCCGGTAGGCAATTCTTCGGCTAAATCATGTAAGTCCATCTTGAGCGAAGTCGCCCGCGCATTAAGTTTTTTCACCTCGCTTTTGAGCGCATTCAAATCTTCCATCGATCTTTCTCCTCTGTCCCGCCATGCCGTACTACGTCCGCTTCCCAGGCTAACTGTAATTCGCCACCGCCGGAAATCGACGAATCATGTCCACACCGGCCGCCACCCACTTCTCTCCCTCCGCCACGAGTTTATCCAAGGAGAGAAAACCGAAGCGATGCACGTCGCGCAATTGTTTGTTGACCACGATCAAACGACCGGCGATCAACACCATGCGGCCGAATCCTTCGTGGTGCATTTTCATCATCGGCGTCACCATCACGCCGCTCTCCCGTTCGATAGCAAGACCGATGGCGTTGTAGAATATCTCCAGGCCCCATAGCAATTCCGGGTCGGGGTCGCCGATAATCGGAATCTCCTTGCGTTTTTCCTTATCGACAATATACGGTGCGAGCAAGTCCAGATCGCTCTTACCGTCCCACGCGCCATAACTGTCCTGCGCGCGCCACAGCTTAATCAGTTCGGTCAAAAAGGCTGAGTGTCGAGACATCTCCGAGGGCGCTGCTGCTTCCGCCATATGCTTCTCCTATTGATTGAATTGACCGAGCGAAGCCGGTTAGGTCCGCGCTAGCTTGGCATTTCCTCTTCTTCGAAATCGAAGCAGCGCGCCTTCCCTTTCATCATCGCCTTGCGCAGCCAAGGCGGCGGGGCGCCCTGCAACACGGTTTGCAGCTTGTCGAGAAGCGCGTTGATCGGCTCCGGCTGCGTTACTTTCACCGGATGCACCTTGGCGGCCACCACCCGCGCCGCCGCCGAGCCGCCAATAGCGGACACGTAAAGAATAGCGCAATCGCGAATCGCATCGACCTTGGCGGTGAGTTTATCCTCGTTGCCATCCTCCTTGAGATCGCCGTCGAACTGAATGACTTCGGCAAATTGGCGGCCTTCGGGCGAGATGTCGTAAATAGCGATATTTTTCGCCCAGCCGAAATGCGCATCGACATGCTGCATGTCTTGCGTGGTAAAGGCGACTTTCATAGCAGAAACTCCTTGCTCCGGATTAGTGACAAGCTTCAATCTGCGACGCGGTTCCATGGTTTTCCCCCGGTAACGGCCATGAATCTGAGTGATGTTCAGGCTGGGTGGCGAGGAATAAATTACCCATCTCGAACACTAAATCGCGAGTGCCGCGATAACCGATATTGAGGCGGTGCGCCGCGCCTAGGCGGTCGAATATCGGCAGTCCCGCGCGGAAGAAAGGGATGCCCAGCCGTTCCGCCGCCTGACGCCCATGGGAATGGGTCAGCAGCAAATCGCATCCCGCCGCGCGCTGTTCTAGGTCTTCCAAATCACCGATCAGCACTTCCTCGACGGGAAGTTTCTCCAGCAACGGGCTGGCGGTGGTAGTCACCGCCGCACCGAGCGTGCAGCCCATTTCGCTCAGCCACATACCCAATTGCCATAACAAATCGGGCTCGGCGCCCAGGGCGTCTTTTCTGCCGCCGAAGAAAAAGTGGCCGTCCAGCATGGCGTCCACCAATTGACTGCGTTGACGGCGGTATTTCACCGGCACGGGCCGGCCGCTGAGTTCCGCCAGACGTTGAAACAGCCGGTCGCTGGCCTCCAGCCCGGTCAGCCGGTCGAATAGAGTGAAAGGCGCGCCGGTTTTTTCTTCCAGCGTGACCGCAGCGGCGCGCACCTGTTCGCCGATCGCCAAGGTATGACAAGAAGCGCCCATCGATTGTATTTTCGCCACCCCAGCGCCCCCGAGGGTGGTCGGCAAAAAGTCGTCCGGTACGTGGCCGTCCAAGGAACCGGACAAGTCGGGAAGGATGATTGGCTGAAGACCGAACGCCTCGATAATGTCGCGCAATTCCTCGAGATCGCCCACCGTTAAGTGGCTGCCGGCGAGCACGTTGATCTGCGTCGGCGCCGGCTGGACCGCCGGCTGGACCAGTTGCTCGACCAACTGCGCCACCGCCTTGCCCCAACCGTCCTGGAAAGCGCCTTGGTAATCCGGCGTGGATACGTAAATCAACGCGACGCCGTCTAATTCAGGGTGTTTCCGGCGGATCAACTGCAAGAAGCCGTCAACGTCGTCCCCCTTGGTTTCGGTTAGTCCGGTGGACGCGACGCCAATGACCTGCGGATGTGCGCGATTGTGAATATTGACGATTGCCTGCTCTAAATTTTCCAAGCCGCCGAGGATGGTGGTGACTTCGTTCATCGCCGTGGTCTGCAATGGAATGGTTTCGCGGAAATGACGCACGAACAACACCAGCCCAAAAGCAGTGCAGCCTTGCGCGCCGTGCAATACCGGCAAGCACTGATCCAGGCCGAGAAACGCCAACGCCGCGCCGATGGGTTGGCTCATTTTCAACGGATTCACCGTACATGCCTTACGCGAGGAGGTTACAATCGCCATCGTTTTTCCTTATCCGCCGTTTTCGGCCGCCCATGGCGCCGGTTGGCGCACTTGCCGCCAGATGGGGTTGTTCATCGCGCGGTCGATTTGCTCCACTAATTCCACCACGCCCTCGTAGCCGGCGTAGGCGTAATGGCGCTCTTGGTTGATGTCGAGCCACGGCGTCTTGGCTTTTAGCGCAACAAACTGAGAGCGGCCGCCGGACATCATGATGTCGGCTTGCGCCTCCTTCAACATCCGGTACATTTCCCGTGGCGCTAAATCCTCGAACAAGTGCGCTTCCTCGCCCATGAGTTGTTTAATGCGTTGCTTATCTTCCCGGGTGGATTTCTTAACGCTGGCGCCAACCACTTCCATGCCGACTTCCTGTAACGCCGCCACTACCGACCAGGATTTCACCCCGCCGGTAATCAACAGCACCCGTTTCCCTTGGAGCCGCGCCTTGTAGGGCGCCAGACGCGCCCAGGCACGCGCTTCCTCGCTGCGGATCAGCGCCTCGGCGCGCGCCGGCAAATCCTCCGGCGCACCCCGCTGAACGAGTAGCCGAGCAATTTGGCGCAATGCCTCGCTAGTGTCCGATACGCCGTAGAACGACCCCTCGAAGTAAGGGACGCCATAGCGCTCCTCCATCTTGCGCGCCAAGTTGATG
>DOVS01000340.1 GCA_003519965.1 Betaproteobacteria bacterium | reverse complement strand
GCGCTCCGGCGGCCTAGCCGCCAAGCTTGGACAATGGTTGCAAGAACAAGATGATTAAACGCGGTTTACAAAAGGCGTGGCCTGTACTCATTCTTATCGCCGCCGCTATCGGCTGGTTAGTATTCTACGCTTACTCGACGCTGCCTTAACCATACGCACCTTACCAATTTGAGCTGCGCCGCGGCAGCAGCTTACGCAGCGTTTCGCATCAACTCGCCCAGGGAGGCGTGTTGCGTTCCCCGTGGAAATTCACCTTGCTGGTCAAACTCATGGGCAAGCAAAGCGACATAAAAGCCGGCAATTATCAACTAGACCATGCGGTTACGCCACTCCAATTATTTTATAAAATAACCCGCGGCGACGTGACGGAGCAGGAAATTACCCTAATTGAGGGATGGCGCTTCCAGCAGGTCAGACAAGCATTGAACGATGATCCGAAAATCGCCCATTTAAGCCGCGGAATGCGCGCGGCCGATATTATGCGGCGAATCGGCGCTCCGGGGAAAAACCCAGAGGGATTGTTTTTCCCAGACACGTATTATTTTCCCGCCGATACCAGCGATCTAGCCATTCTAAAGCGCGCATATCAAACAATGAAAAACCATTTAGCCGTGGCCTGGCATAATCGCTCCACCGGCTTACCGTTTTCCACCCCATACGACGCGTTAATTCTGGCCTCGATGATCGAAAAGGAAACCGGCCAAGGGAAAGAACGCCCTCTTATTGCCGGCGTTTTCATCAACCGCTTGAAGCGGGGCATGCGCCTTCAGTCCGATCCCACCGTCATTTATGGCTTGGGGGCCAAATTTAACGGCAACCTGCATAAAAAGGATTTGGTGACCGATACCGCTTATAATACCTACACGCGCGCAGGTCTGCCGCCAACGCCAATTGCCATGCCTGGTTTAGCGTCCATAAACGCGGCGCTGCACCCGGCAAAAACCCGGGACTTATATTTCGTGGCAAAGGGAAACGGCGCCCACCAATTTTCCGAGACACTCGCGGAACATATTCGCGCGGTAAGACGCTATCAGCTTGGAGAACGATGATCGCTCGGAACGGTATTTTTATTACCCTCGAAGGAATCGACGGCGCCGGTAAAAGCACCCATCTTGCTTGGCTCACGCAGCACTTACAGCAACGATATGCAGAAGTCGTCGTTAGCAGGGAGCCCGGCGGCACGCCGCTAGGCGAAAAATTGCGCCATTTATTGCTGGCTTGTCCCATGCACCGGGAAACCGAAGCGTTACTCATGTTCGCAGCGCGGCGGGAACACTTGGATCAAGTGATTATGCCGGCGATACAGCGAGGAGCCTGCGTCATCTCCGATCGCTTTGTCGACGCCAGTTACGCCTATCAATGCGGCGGCAGAGGGCTGGATGAAGACAAAATGAAAGCCTTGGAGCATTGGACGGTCCAAGACGTTTATCCCGACCTGACACTGTTATTCGATGTTTCCATCGCCGTCGCCCAACATCGGCTTGCCGCTAACCGTGAGTTAGACCGCTTTGAGCAAGAAGAACGCGAATTTTTTGAACGGGTGAGAAACGCATATCTCGAACGGGCCGCCTGCTTTCCTCGTCGAATTCGAGTGATCGATGCGGAGCGCCCTGTTTCAATTATTCAAGAAGAACTTGAGAAAACCATAGCATCTATATAATTAATGGAAATTTATCCGTGGCATAACTCGATAGGAATGCGGTTGCTGGAGAACAAATCTCACCTGCCGCACGCCTTGCTGCTCAGCGGACGCAAAGGAATCGGCAAGCGGGATTTCGGCCTCGTGCTGGCGCAAAGCTTATTGTGCCAAGCCCCGGTGGAAAACGGTGTGGCCTGTAACCGCTGTTCCAGTTGCAACTGGTTTCAGCAAGGCAACCATCCCGACTTCCGCTTGCTTGAACCGGATAGCGGCGGTGAAATGAACGAACCGGATGCGGAGGCTAAGGGAAAACACCCGGCCGGGGCAAAGAAACCGAGTGCGTTTATTACCGTCTCGATGATACGCGCGCTGCTGGATTTTACGCATCTCTCCACCTATGCCGCCAACATGCGCATCGTTCTCATTCATCCGGCGGAAGCCATGAATCCGCAAGCCGCTAACTCACTTCTTAAAACACTAGAAGAACCAATTCCAGACACATTATTTATATTGATTTCTCATCAACAACACCAGCTTCTCCCCACGATCCGCAGCCGTTGCCATTCCATCGCCATGCCGCTTCCCTCGCGCTCGGAGGCAAAAGAATGGCTGCAACGCCAGCAAGTAGATCATCCCGACTCTCTCCTGGCGCAGGCGGGTTTCGCGCCATTGGCGGCGGCGCGGCTTGCCGAGAGAGAATACCAAGCGCGGCGCCATGCGTTTCTCTCTCGCGTGCTCCAGGAAAAACCACTGAATCCCTTGGCGCTGTCCAGCGATTATGAAAAAATAGACTTATCGTGGATAATCAATTGGCTGCAAACTATTGCTTATGATCTATTGAGCATTAAGTTGACAGGAAAATCCCGTTATTTGGCCGATTGCGCCCTTGACTTGCCAGAATGCGCCAAACGCGTTAATTTAATGAAACTGATTGATTTTCAGAACGAATTGGCTGTTATCCAGCGGCATGTCAACCATCCATTGAATACACGGCTTGTTCTGGAACAGCTATTCCTGTCTTACTTAGAGGTGGGTATTGGACATCAAGCAGCAAGCCATGGATGATCCTCAAAAAGCGTCCGCCGCACAGCGTCCTGGCGTTTTGTCCTTGAGTATTAAGGAGCGGGCGGCTTTATATGCCGCATACATGCCCTATCTGAAAAATGGGGGAATCTTCATCCCGACAACGAAAACTTACCGCTTGGGCGATGAAGTCTTCATGTTATTAAGCTTGATGGACGATCCCAACAAGCTCGCCGTCGCCGGCCGGGTGATCTGGGTCACGCCGGAAGGTGCGCAAGGAGGAAAAACCCAGGGGGTCGGCGTCCAATTTGGCGACAATGAAAGCGGCCTCGCCGCACGCAATAAAATCGAAGGCTTACTCGGTGGAACGCTGAAATCCAGCCGTCCGACCCATACGATGTAATTTACTCCACCATCGCCGCATCTTTAGGTCTTTCATGTCTACTCTGGTCGATTCGCACTGCCATCTTAATTTTCCCGATCTTGCCGAACATCTGGACAACGTCCTCGATGAAATGTCGCGCAACCACGTCGGTTACGCCTTATGCGTCAGCGTCAACCTTAACGATTTTCCCCAAGTGCTCGCGTTAGCGGTGCGACATCCCCATATATTCGCTTCCGTTGGCGTACATCCCGGCTACGAAGACGCCACGGAACCGACAATAAGCACACTGGTTTCACTGGCGGATCACGCCGAAGTCGTCGCGATTGGCGAAACCGGCTTGGATTACTTCCATACCAAAGGCGATGCGGAATGGCAGCGCACCCGCTTCCGCAACCATATACGGGCCGCCAGGGAAATCGGGAAACCCCTGATTATTCATACGCGCGAAGCAAGCGCGGACACCTTGCGCATCTTGCAGGAAGAGAAGGCGAGCGAGGTGGGCGGGGTTATGCATTGCTTTACGGAAAACTGGGAAGTGGCGCAACGCGCCCTCGACCTCAATTTTTATCTTTCATTTTCAGGCATCGTGACCTTTAAGAATGCGGCTTCGGTGCGTGAGGTTGCGAAGAAAACGCCGCTTGACCGTCTCCTTATCGAAACGGATTCCCCTTATTTGGCGCCGACACCTCATCGAGGCGCCACCAATCAGCCTGCTTTTGTTAAGTATGTTGCCGAAATGATTGCGGACTTACGCGAACTGACGCCGCCACAAGTCGCCGACATAACGACGAACAACTTTTTTTCTTTTATAAACAGAGGAAAACAATCACTACCTAATGTTAATTTAGAATCAAAATAAACATACCCCGCCAGCGGGGATTGTTTTTAATTTAAGACATTAATATTAATGCGCAATAGCTTGATAAAACTTAAAATGATTAGAATATTTTTCGCTATTTTATTATTTGTTGGCGGCACGAGCGCCTTATTAGCATCGTCATCATACGACGATATGCTGCAAGCGATAAATACAGGAAATATTTCACCGATAAAACAGTTGCTAGCAAAAGGTTTCTATGTAAACACTACCGATAAATCCGGCAACACATTGCTGATGATCGCATCAAGAGACGGGCAATTAAAAGTTGTCCGGATTTTGCTCGATGCGGGCGCAAAAATTCATCAGCAGAATCGCTATGGAGATAATGCGCTTATGCTGGCCGCCCTCCATGGGCGCACGGGGGTTGCCCGGTTGCTGCTGAAAAAAGGCAGCCCTCTGGGCGGCCGGGACTGGACGGCGTTAATGTATGCCGCTTATGGCGGACACGAGAGAATAATCCAATTGCTCTTGACCCACGGCGCAAAGGTTAATCGCCAAACACGCCATGGCGTTACGGCGCTCATGTTAGCGGCCAAGAATGGTTTCATCGCTATCGTCGATCAGTTGCTTACGCATCATGCGAACCCCGCGCTCGAGAACGCCGCCGGAGAAACCGCGGCCACATTGGCGCTAAGCGGCGGCAACACCGATATAGCCGAACGCTTACGGCATGCTTCCGCTGACGAACGGTAAACAGCGCGCCCGCTTCCGCGAGAGCGTGGCGATTGTTTCTATACTGTGTTTTCTTAAATTAACCTGGGCGAAGGCGTCCCAGGCTTGTAGCGATTCCGTTATCATGAATACCTACGGGACGGCGGCCGCCCAGGCTACCCAAAGTAGCCGCAATCGCTTTGAAAAGGCGAACAAAAGGCAGACAGCCGCCGCCGCAATATCACAGTAGTCTCTTTACGCCAGATGAAACGCCCTCTTCTAGGCAACACGTCATTTTTTTAATATAATTCGGAAGTTTTGTTTGCAAGGCGCGGTTGTGGTGCGCCTGCGGTAATCATGTGTGTATCTGTTTGGAGTAAATATCATGAAAAAAGTTCTAACTATCTCGTTAATGGCGCTGGGCTTGTTTGCGGCCCAAGCTTTCGCCAGCGACGCCGTTAAGATCGCCATTACCGGCCCATTTAGCGGGGGATCGGCGCCCATGGGAATTTCCATGCGGAACGGCGCGATGCTCGCAGTTTCCGAAATTAACGCCCGCGGCGGCATCGATGTTGACGGCCATCGAATGAAAATCCAAGTCATTGAACGGGACGATGAAGGCAAGAACGCCCGCGGCGCGCTGGTCGCACAGGAATTGGCGTCGATGAGCAACCTTTCCGGCGTCATTGGCACGGTGAATACCGGCGTTGTCCTGGCCGGCGACAGATATTTACAGCAAAAGGGGATTACCAAAATTATCACCCCCGCGGCTGGCTCCGCTTCCATGACCCAGTGGAGCAAAGCGGGCGTGAAAAACCTATCTATTTTCCGGTTTTCCGCGGACGACAGCATTCAAGCCGCCATGGTGGTCAAAGAAGCCATTGACCGGAAACTGACGAAGGTGGCTATTTTTCATGACACGACCAACTACGGCGTCTCCGGCCGCGAAGACCTGTTGCAGCAAATCAAAAAGCAGGGGAATAAGCTCAAAGTCGTCACCACCGAGAAATTCAATATCGGCGACAAAGACATGACCGCGCAATTGCTGCGCGCGAAACTAGCCGGCGCCCAGGCGATCTTGATTTGGGGCATTGGACCGGAAATGGCCGCCGTTGCCAACGGTATGGCCGCTATGGGCATGAAGTTGCCGCTGATTGGCGGCTGGACTATCTCCATGTCCAACTTCATCAACAACGCCGGCAAGAACGGTAATGGGGCGCTGACGCCGCAGAGCTTCATCGAGGAACCCATCACGCCCATGGCGAAGCGCTTTATTAATGAATATCACAAAACCTATCATGTCAGCCGCATTCCTTCTCCAATGTCCGCCGCAGAAGGCTATGACGCCGTTTATGTTTTTGCCGCCGCGGTGAAACAGGCTAAAAGCACCGACACGCATAAAATCAAGGAAGCGCTTGAAGATTTGCGCGCACCGGTAAAAGGGGTCATTGCTACCTGGCGTCATCCTTACAGCAAATGGAATCCCGCCAACGAACGGACGCACGAAGCTTTTCACCGCGACCAAGTCGTGATGGGCATGGTGAAGAACGGACGGATCGTTTTTGCCCACGAGTCGGATAAGCAGCGCCTGATTAAAGAAGCGCACGGGGAAAATAGCAAGTAAGTTAATCCCTCAGCAGGGAAGGGGGCGTCGTCTTATGTCCTCTTCCGACTTCTTTCCGTCGGACTGATCGTCTTATGTATGCGCTTATAGTTACCCAAATGGTTGTTAGCGGGGTGTTGATGGGCCTAATCTACGCCCTCATCGCCTACGGCTTCCAGCTTACATACGCTACCAGCAAAAGCATTAACTTCGGGCAAGGCGAGCTGGTGATGGTTTCCGCCTTTTTCAGTCTTACCCTGCTCAATGTCGGCGTCCCTTATTGGTTGATGGTGCCGGGCGGTATGCTGTTCGGTGCGCTTCTCGGCCTAGTTGTCGAGCGAGCGGGTGTGCGCCTCGCTCTCGAACAAAAAAGCGAGGGCTGGATTCTTATGACCATTATTCTCGGCCTATTCGCCTTTTCGGTTGCCGAAAATATATGGGGCCGCGACGACCGCCCCTTTCCCACGCCGATCTCTTCCAATCCCATTCAGATTTTCGGCATTCATATCACGCCGGTTGAAATCTCAGTGGCCATCGGCGTCTTCGCCCTAATGGGGATGATCGAGCTATTCAAACGAAAAACATTGCTTGGCAAGGCGTTCGAGGCGGTTTCGGCGGATCGGGACGCTGCGGAGCTAATGGGGATATCCGCCACGCGCACAATTATGCTCTCTTACGGTTTGTCTGGGGTTGTAGCGGCGCTAGCTGGCATTCTCATCGCCCCCATCACCACCGTCGGGCCGACGATGGCGTCCGCGCTTATCTTAAAGGCGTTTTCTGTCGCCGTGGTGGCGGGGCTTGACTCTGGCTTTGGCGTGGTGGTCATTGGCATGACCCTCGGCGCCCTGGAAAGCCTAACCAGTTTCTATTTAGGCAGCGGCTGGCGCGAGGCGCCGGGATTGATCCTATTGATTCTTGCTCTCGCGATACGGCCAATGGGCGTGTTCGGCAAGGCAAGCATTCGTAAAGTGTAAATTAACTCAGAAACCCTTGGCAATAGAATGGCGGTAGAGGCCGTTTTAACGACGACGATCCTGGATAGGATTTACCGAGAAATACTCTATGCAGAAAATAAATTAACCATGTGGAAGCGCCTGTTACTTGTCCGCGGAGCGGAAATCGTCGTATTTCTCCTGCTAACCGCCATCCCGCTAGAAATCAATAACGCCTATGCGTTGGGATTGCTGACCTTACTAGCGGTTTACGGCATTTTACTGATCGGTCTGGATGTAACCGTAGGGTATTTAGGCCAAATAAATCTGGGCCACACCGCTTTTCTTGGGCTTGGCGCGTATGCGGCGGGCTTGAGCGTTTCATATCTTGGCTTTGGGGTATTGGGGGCGCTCGGCTTAAGTCTCGTCGTTGGCCTTGTTTTCGGCGGCATATTGGCGCTCCCTGCATTGCGGCTGGAAGGGCCGCAGTTTGCTTTGGCCACATTAAGCTTCTCCGCTCTGACGGTCACCACGCTTAACGAATGGGAAGGGCTGACCAACGGTGCACAGGGATTGCAAGTCGCCCGCCCCGATCTCTTCGGCCTGCAACTGAACGCGCAAAATTTTTATTGGTTATGCCTGATATTCCTCGCCTTGGTTTGGCTCGTCATGCGCAACTTGCTGTCGTCACAATGGGGCAGGGCGTTCGAGGCGCTCCGGGACAGCCCTATTGCCACGGACGCTATGGGAATCGGCGCTTACCGTCACAAAGTAGCGGGCTTTGCCATAGGGTCCGCCCTAGGAGGGCTTGCCGGCGGCCTCTATGCGTTTAATTTTCAGTATCTGCAACCGCAGACCTTTGTTTATGATTTGATGATCATCCTTCTGCTCGGTATCGTTCTGGGGGGGCGGAAAAGTTTATGGGGCGCTTTTGTCGGGGCCTCGCTGATCGCGCTGCTGCCTAACTTACTATCTAGCCGAATCGTGTTCCAAACGCTCTCTATCCTTGGTTTCTTGCTAGCGTTCTCGGCTGGCGCCCGCTGCCTGGTTAAGAAGAAAACCAAACCTTTCCAAGCCATTGCGCCAATCGTCGCCATGGGTACGCTGGTCATCGGCAGTTTGGTGGTAAAAAACACCGAGGATTGGCGTCAAGCGATCTTCGCCTTAATGCTATTTTCGGTGGTCGTTGGGCTGCCAGAGGGCTTAATGGGATTCGCGTCTCATTTCTTGGCCCAGCTCTTTCGTTTGGCGCCCCCATCCCTCCCGGAAGCGTCGCCACTCGACACGGTGCTCGTCAATAAACCGGTTGACGGTGAAGCGCTGCTCGAACTTAAAAACTTAAAACGGTACTTCGGCGGCGTTAAGGCGGTTGACGGAATTTCCCTGTCGATACGCTCTGGTCAAATTCACGGTTTGCTAGGCCCCAACGGTTCCGGTAAGAGCACGGTGGTGAACGTGATCTCTGGGCTCTACCCGCCGACGGCGGGCGAAATGCTGCTGCATGGAAAGCCGCTGCCAACAGGCAGCCTTTTCAAGGTGTCCCGAGTCGGTATTTCCCGTACCTTCCAAAATTTGCAGTTATTCGCCGAACTGACGGCGCTAGATAATGTAATGGTCGCAATGAAGGGGGTGTACCGCAGCGTCTTGCCTCTCGTCCTATTGGGCCTTATCAAGGAAGAGGAAAAAAGGGCGCAAGCAGATTCGTTGGCGTTATTGACGCTCGTCGACTTAAAAGACCTGGCCAGAAGCAAAGCGAAGGACCTAACCTACGGCGCCCAGCGCTTCTTGGAGATCGCCCGCGCACTAGCCCGAAAACCCGACCTGTTGATACTGGACGAACCCGCGGCGGGACTTGCCCATCCCGATGTCACCCGCTTGGTGGAAATCATCAAGCGGATCCATCAACAGGGAGTCTCCATCATTCTGATTGAACACCACATGGACGTGGTCAGCGAGCTGTGCGGTATGGTAACCGTGCTTGACGGCGGGAAAATCATTGCCGATGGTTCGCCTGACGAAGTGAAACGCCATCCCAAGGTAATCGAGGCGTACCTGGGCACGCCTGACGATGAAGCGGCAAAAGCCCTGCCGGCGAGCGACGCACCTTTATTGGCCTAAAAAAAGAAAGACCGAGGATGTTAGTTGTCGATAATGTGCATGCAGGATATGGCGCGAGCGAAGTGTTGGTAGGCATCTCGCTGGAAGTGCGTAAGGCTACGGTAGTCGCCTTAATCGGCGCCAATGGCGCGGGAAAAACGACGACCATGCGAACCATTTCCGGCAATGTAAAGCCGACGCAGGGACGCGTCTTGCTGGATGGTAAGCCGGTACAAGGGCTGGATGCCTCTCGAATCGCGCGCCTCGGCCTTTCCCACTCGCCGGAAGGACGAAAAGTATTCGGGCCGTTATCCGTGGAAGACAACCTGCTCCTCGGCGCCTATAGCCGCCTGCCTGCATTTTTCGGCTTCCGCCGTCAGGCCGAGCGGGAGTTAGCGCACGTCTATCAATTATTTCCCCGTTTACGCGAACGTCGTTCGCAAGCGGCGGGAACGCTATCCGGCGGCGAGCAGCAAATGCTCGCCATCGGTCGCGCGCTCATGGCGAATCCCAAAGTCATGCTGCTGGATGAGCCCTCCATGGGACTTGCACCCGTCATTGTTCAAGAAGTATTCAACACGATTCGGCGCTTGAAAGAAGAAGGAATTACCTTACTGCTTGTCGAGCAATTTGCTAAAAGCGCCCTAGAAGTCGCGGACTATGCTTACGTGATCGAACACGGGCGCATCGCTCTCGAAGGCACGCCCGCCGATTTACATAAAGACGAGCGCGTGCTTGCAGCTTATTTAGGGTAGGCGGGAAATCCATCCAGCAGAAGACCTGCCGGCGCCTACCTCCGCAAATTAGCGCCTAAGCCAGCGGGAGCATTAAGAGAGTGATCTCCTTCTTCTATTTCCATTACTTCGCAGAATGTATATTATGTAAAATAGACGGGGCAATAAATCACAGCAGGAAACAGTTAGCCGTCTAACAAAAATAACAATATTTACAGGACGGCATGAAACGCAGAAAAAAAATCAATCCCGCCTTGGACCTATTCGGCGAAGTGATCATTACCAGAGACGACATCGAAACCTGGATCGACATCATCCCAAAAATCCCAGCCAGCTCGACAATGCGGCGCAATTGGTACAAGCGGTGCTGGGACGTGGCCGACAAAGTACGCCAAGCAAAAATCAATGGGACGTGGGATGACATCATAAATCAACAGACTTATCTATAAAATCCCGATTATCCGCGTCGCGATCCCGACTTAAGAGATAACGAGCACGAGCCGCGTCAGCAGTCGGGGCGGTGATATCGAAAACCTGAACATATCCACGCTTACGCAACGAGTCAACACGCAAAAAATTACCAGCAACACCAATTCCAATGGCAATCGCAATATTGAGAATATCGGCAACACCGAAGCGATGACCATAAGGAATTCCGAGAATATAACCATCGGGAGAAGGAAAAAGAAAATAAAAAACAATTCCAATAATAAACAGAATCGAGCCAATCAAGTAAATACGGTGATAAAGCAACCAAAATTGACCAAAAACCAATCCTACCCAGGAAAAACCGTCCTTTACAACTTGCAAATTATCGTCAGGATGTTTGAAAACAACAAAATCAGGCATAGATTCGCTCCATTAACTAAAATGGCGGCTCAAAGCCAATGCCGAATATCCATATATTAGACGAATCCATGAATAAACACATGGACATCGACGCAGAAGCACAGTCCATCCAAAGTCAGCTACTATTTGGCAATGCCCAGGAAGACAGCCAAGCAACACTCAACCTGTACCATCACATCCGCATCAATACGACCGAAGGATTGCCCTATCTTGTCACGCTTAATGGTCATAACCTTATCGACCATTACCTGAGAAGGCTTCTGCAAGCCGTTTGTCGTGCTCGGTTGAACAGAAATACGCAGCAACGGCGCGGCAACCAATGTGCTTGTAACCGGCAACACCGTCACGGTAGCGTGCTCGTTGAATTGATCGGTCTGAATCACCAAGGCGGGTCTTGGCTTGCCAAAGTCGCCTTGCATGGCAATAGCCACAAAGTCGCCCCGAATCATTGCGTCCAGGCGTCCACATCAGCTAAGGCATCATCCATAAAATGCTGGATGTCCATGTCGGCCATATCCGCCTGTGCGGTAAGACGAGATTGGCGGCGGCATTCCTCTGCAAAGCCTGGCCGTCGCGTGTCCGGCACCCAAATTTGAACCGGACGAAGGCCGGCCATGCGTAGCGCGTCGCGGTGTTTCCGAACCCTTGAATTCACATTTGCCATGTCATCCTCCATTTGTTACATGCAACATTTTACAATGTTGTCGCGTTACATGCAACACCGCTATGAATGAGCCATTAAAACGGCGGCTCAAAACCAGTCCCGGAAATCCAGATATTAGACGCATCCATCGATAACCACATCGATAATGTGGCGGATGCACAGTCCATCTTAACAAGATCATGGGCCTCGCGGATTGCATCGAGCAAATCGACAGCGCCCAACCAAAATCGACGTTCCACCGGACGCTCGCAATTTTTAGAGGGCCAATAGCGACGCGCATTAGAGGCCGCTTCGTCGAAGGTCTTTTCCAGATACTTGGTCATATAAAACGCCAGCTTTTCCGTTTGTCAGGTAATCCCCTTCCCTCCCCAACGACGAGAAGGCGCTTTGACGTGGATGTTACCCATCACCTGGTCGGATCGCGCAGGCACCCACTCGCCACCGTCTTTAATCAAAGCCCGCAGATGTTTTTTGCCCGAATCATCGTAATAAATCTGCACCCGATGACCTAACGCAAGCCACCAAGCGCGGCGGAGCCAATGGATATCGTAACGACCGGAGACGGCAACGTGCAGATGGATGGCCCCACGCTCTTGTAATTCGCGGACAGCGACAAACTTTGCATCTATCATGAAAAGAATCACGCTGGCCGTTGCATCGTCGTCTAATGGAGACAACGCTAGCCCTAGGGACGAAATTGAAATATGGATAGACATTGTTCCGTAAATCTTAGCCATACCATAACCTCTAACGATGCGTTATAGTTAATTTAACGTGAATGCCCAGATATTCTCAACCGTCATCGGAGATCACCGCATGAATTCCCGCCTTATCCGTAGCATTGCGTTTTCCACGCTATTTGTTACGTTGGCTGCTTGTACGACAAGCCCTTCCAAGCAAGATATTGGCACAGTGACCGGCGGCGTGATCGGCGGCGTGCTGGGTTCGCAAGTTGGCCAGGGAC
>DOVS01000270.1 GCA_003519965.1 Betaproteobacteria bacterium | reverse complement strand
AATATCCCGACGACTGGGCGCGCATCTTGGAAGAAGGCAACCGTCATCCGCCGATGACCTTGCGAATCAATTGTCGCCGCACCACCGTGCCGGCGTATCTCGATTTGCTTCAAGAAAACGGCATTGCCGCACGCGCGGTCTCGGAATTTGGCATAAAGTTGGAGCAACCCGTTCCCGTCGGCCGATTACCCGCGTTCGACGCCGGGCGGGTGTCCGTCCAGGACCGCGCCGCGCAATACGCCGCGCCATTGTTGGATGTGGCGGACGGCATGCGTGTTCTTGACGCTTGCAGTGCGCCAGGAGGCAAGGCCGCCCATTTGTTGGAGCTGGCCGCCGTCGATTTGCTGGCGCTGGACCATGACGCCGAGCGTCTAGATATGGTGGCGCGCAACCTGGACCGGTTGGGATTGAAGGCAACATTGCGCGCCGCCGACGCGGCGGCGGACACGTGGTGGGATGGTGAACCGTTCGACCGGATTTTAGCGGACGCACCGTGCAGCGCGTCGGGGGTGGTTCGAAGAAACCCGGACATTAAATGGCTGCGGCGGCAGGCCGATCTTGAGGGATTCGCCGTCCAGCAAGCGCGAATACTGGATCGGTTATGGCGCTGTTTGGCGCGTGGTGGTAAATTGCTTTATGGAACATGCTCGGTGTTCGCCGAAGAGAACCAACAGCAAATCGCGAATTTTTTGCGGCGCCATCCGGACGCCAAGCCGCGATTTCCGGTGGGGATAGACGGACAACTCTTGCCCAGCGACCAACAGGACGGCTTTTACTATGCCCTTTTGCACAAATCGTAAATGGCGGCGCTTACTCCTTTGGGCGCTGGGCGCAGCGTGGCTGGCGACAGTCGCGCCGGCGCTGGCCGACGCGACGGGCGGCGTCCAGGTCAACGCCGCCCAGTTGACCGAGGTCGGCAACGACTATTTTCTCAATGCCGACCTGGGGGTTCATCTGACGCCGACCCAAAAAGATGCGCTGAACAAGGGCGTCGATCTCTATTTCGTGCTGAATTTCGAGCTGACCCGAACCCGATTTTTCTGGTTTCACGAGACCATCGCCAGCGTCCGGCAACAATACCAACTAAGCTACAATGTGTTGACCCGGCAGTATCAGCTCAGCGACGGCCTCTCCCACAAAAATTACGACACCCTGGCGGAAACCATTCGGCAACTGGGGCATATCCGCCAGTGGAAGACCGTGAACGGCAAAACGCTCTCTCCGGGCACAACCTACCGCGCCGGTCTTCAAATGAAGCTGGATACCTCTCGCCTGACCAAGCCGATGCAACTTAACGCCTTGACATCCAAGGACTGGACGTTGGACTCCGGCTGGCACTACTGGACCATCACACCAGTGCCGCTGGCGGCGCCTACGCAACCGTAACGGGCGAAATGTGAAATATATTGCCATCGTCAGCGCGGCGTTGGGGCTGGTGCTGTTGTATTTACTGTCGACCGCCAGCGCCAATACCGATTTTTTCTCCCGCAATTACCCGCTCCTCCTCGGGCTGAATCTGGCGCTCGCCGTGGGGTTAATGTTGTTGATCGCGTTTCAACTGCGGATATTGCTGCGCAAGCTGCGGAATAAGGTATTCGGCGCGCGGCTGACCCTGCGGCTGGTGCTGATGTTCGGCTTGATGGCGGTTTTGCCGGGGGTGTTGGTGTATAGCGTCTCCGTGCAGTTTCTGACTAAAAGCATTGAATCCTGGTTCGATGTGCGCGTAGACAACGCCCTGGAGGGCGGATTGAATTTAGGGCGCACCGCGCTGGAGCATTTACTGCAAGACCTGCGCAAAAAAGGCCAGGCGATGGCGCTGACGCTATCCGACCAGCCCACCGTCAACTATGTCGTCTCCCTCAACAACCTGCGGGAGCAGATGGGGGTGCAAGAAGCTGATTTATTTAACCAAAATGGAAAATTGCTCGCTTTTTCCGGCAACGAGAATTCCGGTATGCAGCCGGAGTTGCCGGACTCGTCGGTAATGCGCCAAATCCGGCTGCAAAAACCATATAGCGCGATCGAGTCTCTCCCTGGCCGAGGGCTTTACTTGCGGGTCGTGGTGCCGGTCAATGTGCTGAGCCTCAACGAAGAGACGCGCGTGCTGCAATTGTTGCAGCCGGTGCCGCCGCGACTAGCCCAAGACGCCCAGGTGGTGCAGGAAGTGTACCGGGATTATCAGCAACTTTCCCTTTCCCGCCAGGGTCTCAAACGCATCTCCGCGCTGACGCTGACGCTGACGCTGTTGTTGGCGATGCTATCGGCAATTGCGCTGGCGTTCGTGCTGAGCGACCGTCTCAGCGCGCCCTTGGGGATTCTGGCGGCGGGCACGCGCGCGATCGCCAAGGGAGACTTTATCGAAATGCCGGAGGTGCGGAGCTTGGACGAACTGGGTATGCTGACGCAGTCGTTTAACAGCATGACGCGCCAATTGGCGGACGCCAAGGCCGCCGCCGAATTCAACCAGCAGCAGCTGGAGGCGGCCAAAATTTATCTGGAAAGCATTCTCGCCAATTTGTCCGCCGGCGTGCTGGCGTTCGATCAACACTTCCGCGTGCGCACCGCCAATCCCAGCGCCGGTCTGATATTGGGGGCCGATCTGCCGCGGTTACGGGGGCTCGTGTTAAGCGAGTGGGAAAGCCGGGATTCCCGCCTGGAGCCTTTCGCTCGGGAAATTCTCGCGCAATTCGAACCCGGCGGCGCCAAAGAATGGCAACGGCAAATCGAATACGAAGACGGCAGCCATACCCGAATTCTACTCATCCGCGGCACTCGCCTGCCGGTGGAAGTCGATAGTGGCTATATTGTCGTATTCGACGAAATTACCCACCTGCTTCAGGCCCAGCGCGACGCCGCCTGGGGGGAAGTCGCCCGCCGCTTGGCGCACGAGATCAAAAATCCGCTAACGCCGATTCAGTTATCCGCCGAACGGTTGCAGCACAAACTCGCGGACAAGCTGGATCCGCCGGAAACCGACATGCTGGCCCGCTCCACCCAAACCATCATCAATCAAGTGGCGGCGCTGAAGAAAATGGTCGCTGCGTTCAGCGAATACGCGCGCTCGCCGCAACTTAAGCTGCAGACGCTGGACCTCAATCAATTAGTACAGGAAGTCCTGACCCTTTACGAATCCATGGGCGGGCGTTATCTGGCGCTGGACTTGGCGCCGTCGCTGCCGCCTCTGCTGGGAGACGTGACATTACTGCGGCAGGTCATTCACAATTTATTACAGAACGCTCAAGACGCCATTGACGAAACCGGCCATCCCCGCATCCACGTACAAACGCGCCGCGATGGCGACGGAGTGCGTCTCGACATCAGCGATAACGGCGGCGGGTTTCCCGAGCATCTCATGAAGCGGCTGTTTGAACCTTATGTGACGACAAAGCCGAAAGGCACGGGGCTGGGGTTGGCGATTGTGAAAAAGATTGTCGAGGAACACCACGGCGTGTTGCGGGCCGAGAATCCGGCCGGCGGCGGTGCGCGGGTGTCGGTCTGGCTGCCGGCCGCCGCGCTGGAGAAGGAAGTGAAGGAAATATGAGCAGCATACTGGTCGTTGACGATGAAGCGGGGATTCGCGAGCTCCTGCTGGAAATTCTGCAAGACGAAGGTCATCGCGTGATGCTGGCGGAGAACGCAGCCGAGGCGCGGGTCTGGCGCGAGCGGGAAAAACCCGCCCTGGTGCTGCTTGATATCTGGATGCCCGATACCGACGGCATTACCCTGCTGAAGGAATGGAAAGGACTGGGCGCATTAACCATGCCGGTCGTCATGATGTCGGGCCACGGCTCCATCGATACGGCGGTAGAGGCGACAAAAATCGGCGCTTTCGATTTCCTGGAAAAGCCGATTACCTTGCAGAAACTACTGAATACCGTGCATCGCGCCCTGCTGCGCAGCGAAGCGCAACAGCTTCCCGAGATCGATTTGTCCTGTCTCGGCAAGGGCGAGCGGATCGACGCATTACGCCAACGGCTGATCCAAGTCGCCCAAACGCAAACGCCGGTGCTGCTGATGAGCGAGCCGGGCGCGGGCGCTGAACTATGCGCCCGCTTTTTCCTTCCCGCCGGCGCGCCGTGGGTGGCGCTGAGCGAGACCAAACGGCTGGCGGACGATCCGCTGCAAATCGCCGAACAAGCGCGGGGCGGCGTCTTATTCTTGGAGGATGTCCAGACGCTGAACAAGTTAGAGCAAAAAGGGCTGCTGGTGTTGTTGAACAAGGGCGAGAAATACCGCCTCCGGGTCGTTTGCACCATCGACGCACCGCTCGGCGGGCGTGTCGAGGGCGAGTGTTTCGATCCCGGATTATTCAATGCGCTTAGCGGCGTTACCTTGACGGTGCCGCCGTTGCGGGCGCATGCGGAAGACATTCCCGAATTGGCGAAGCGGCTCCTTGCGCAACATGTGGAAAGGCAGGCCGCGCCCATGCGCGACTTCGGCACGGCGGCGTTGAACGCGTTGCGCCAAGCGGAATGGCCGGGAAATTTAGCGCAGCTGGAAAACGCCGTTAAAACCTTGGCGCTGACCAGCCTGGAGGAAGAAATCTCGGCCGACGACGTGAACCGCGTGCTCCATCAATTTGCTGCGCCCGGCCCGGCGGTCGGCGCCGAACTGCCGTTGGAGGCGCCGTTGCGGGAGGCGCGGGAAGCGTTCGAACGGGTGTATTTCGAATACCACATTCGAAAAGCGGCGGGCAACATGAGCCGGGTTGCCGAGCAGGTCGGTTTGGAACGCACCCACTTGTATCGCAAGCTGAAACAACTGGGAATTACGTTCGCCCGCAAAACCGGCGAAGGATGACGACAAAGCGGACGCTTGGATGGCCGGAGGTTTGGGAATAGAATTGCTCTTTTTGCGGCATAGGGCAAAAAGTGAAGATCATTATTCTCGGCGCGGGGCAAGTCGGCTCTTCCGTGGCGGAAAACTTGGTCAGCGAAGCGAACGACATTACCGTCGTGGATTCCAACGGCGAAAAGCTGAAGTTACTGCAAGACCGTTTGGACTTGGGCGTGGTGCAAGGCAACGCCGCCCACCCTTCGGTGCTCAAGCGGGCCGGGGCGGAAGACGCCGACATGCTGCTGGCGGTGACGCAAGTCGATGAAATCAACATGATGGCGTGCAAGCTGGCGGCCTCCTTCTTCAATATCCCAACGAAAATCGCCCGCATCCGGGCGGCGGACTACTATCGTTACCCGGACATTTTCTCGCCCGGCAACTTCGCCGTCGATTACACCATCAGTCCCGAGCAAGTCATCACCGACTACATCGGCAAGCTGATCGAGCACCCCGGCGCCTTGCAAGTACTCAGCTTTGCCAATGGCAGAGTCGGGCTAGTGGCGGTCAGGGTCTATCATGGCGGCCCGTTGGGTGGCCATGAGCTGCAAACCTTGCGTAAACACATGCCACGCGTGGATACCCGGGTCGCGGCGATTTTCCGTCGCGACCGGCCGATCATGCCCACCGGCAGCACCGTCATCGAAGCCGGTGACGAAGTCTTCTTCATCGCCGCCAGGGAACACATTCGTCAAGTGATGTCCGAGTTGCGGCCTCTCGACCGGCCGGTGAAGCGGGTCATGATCGCCGGCGGCGGCAACATTGGCGCCCGCCTTGCCCGGGCGCTAGAAAATCGTTACCAAATCAAGTTGTTGGATCATAACAAGCAAAGCGCTGGACGGCTCGCTGATGCACTCAACAAAACCTTGGTGCTGGTCGGCGACGCAACCGACGAGGATTTGCTGGAATCGGAAAACATCGAAGACATGGATGTATTCTGTGCGCTCACCAACGACGACGAAACCAACATCATGGCGGCGCTGCTGGCCAAACGGATGGGGGCGCACAAAGTGATCGCGCTGATTAATCGCGCGTCTTACGTGGATTTGGTGCAAAGCGGGCAGATCGACATCGCCATCTCCCCCGCCCGGGCGACCATCGGCAGCCTGCTGACCCATGTGCGGCGCGGCGACATCGCGGTGGTGCATTCCCTGCGGCGCGGCGCGGCGGAGGCGCTGGAAGCGATTGCGCACGGCGACGCCAAAACCTCCAAGGTCGTGGGGCGGCGCATCGAGGAAATCCGGCTGCCGAAAGGCACCACCATCGGCGCGATCGCGCGCGGCGAGGCGGTGCTGATCGCCCACCACGACACCGTGATCGAAAGCGACGACCACGTCATTTTGTTCGTGGTCAACAAGCGGGTGATTCCTCAAGTGGAAAAATTATTTCAGGTCGGAATCGGGTTTTTTTAAATGAACAGGTTGTTGCCGACCGCTCACGTCATCGGGCTGACCTTGATGCTGTTCAGCCTGGCCTACCTCATGCCCATCGTAAGCGCTATATGGTACAGCGACGGCACCGAATGGGAATTCCTGGTGTCGATGACCATTACCCTGGCGTCGGGTTACGCCATTTGGGTGGTGACCCGGCGTTTTCAGCGGGAGCTTAAGCCGCGCGACGGTTTTTTGCTGGTGGTGCTGCTATGGACGGTGATCGCCGCATTCGCCACGCTGCCGCTGATGGCGG
>DOVS01000233.1 GCA_003519965.1 Betaproteobacteria bacterium | reverse complement strand
CCGCAACTTCCTGGGCCGCGGCCGAATCGAGCTGTTGGAGAAAATCGACGCCTGCGGGTCGATCAGCCAGGCCGCCAAGGCAATGAAAATGAGTTACAAGGCCGCCTGGGATGCAGTGGACGCGATGAATAACATCGCTGGCGAAGCGCTGGTGACCAGCGCCAGCGGCGGCAAGGGCGGCGGCGGTACTCGGCTCACCGCCAAGGGACGCAAACTCGTGGCGATGTTCCAGATTGTCGAGCGGGAGCATATGCGCTTTCTCGAACGGCTGGGCCAAGGCGTGGAGGATTTCGATAATTTTTATTCCTTACTGAGAAAACTCGCCATGAAAACCAGCGCCCGCAATCAATTCTTCGGCCGGATCACCGCCCTGCGGGCAGGGACAGTAAGCGTGGAGGTGGAAATACGCCTCGGCGGGGAAGATCGAATTGTCGCGACGATCACCCAGGAAAGCCTGGAAAACTTGGGACTTGCCGTCGGCGGCGAAGCGTTCGCGTTAATCAAGGCGCCGTGGGTGATTCTCACCGGCGGCGACGCGCCGGGAATCAAGTTCAGCGCGCGCAACCGGCTATGCGGCGCGGTGGATAAAATAACCCGCGGCGAGGTCAACAGCGATATTGTACTGCGCCTCGACAGCGGCCTCACGCTGAGTTCAGTGATGACCAACGAGAGTCTGGATCACCTCGAGCTTAGCGTCGGCGGCCGGACTTGCGCAATCTTCACCTCGTCTAGCGTCATCATCGGCATCGGCATCGGCGCCTAGCGCACAATTTATGATTTTATGGGGACTCTCATGAAAAAAATTCTCTCGGCTCTTCTCGGTTTGCTGCTGCTCACAACGCTTCCCTTATCGGCGCAAACCTTGACCGTCGCTGTCGCCGCCAATGTGCAATTCGCCTTTCAGGCGCTCCGCACGGCGTTTCGGCAAACCAGCGGCATCGATGTTCAAGGAGTCATTGGCTCCTCCGGCAAGCTGACGGCGCAAATTAAAAACGGCGCACCGTTCGATCTATTCTTGTCCGCCAACATGAAATACCCCCGTGTCCTTTATCGCGACGGCTGGGCCGCGAATAAGCCGAAAATCTACGCGCAAGGCGCCCTGGTTCTGTGGACGATGAAAAATTACGATGTAAGCCAAGGGCTGAAACTGCTGCGGTCTCCCGCTATTCGCAAAGTTGCAGTCGCTAATCCGAAAAACGCCCCCTATGGCCAGGAGGCGATGAAGGCGCTGGCGCACGACGGCTTAACCGCCGCCGTCGACCCTAAACTAGTCTATGGCGAAAGCATCGCCCAAACCAACCAATTTATCGTGTCGCGCGCCGCGGATATCGGCATAACCGCTAAATCGGTGGTGCTCTCGCCGCAAATGCACGGCAAGGGCGCGTGGGTGGACGTGGATAACCGGGCTTATACGCCGATCGCGCAAGGCGTGGTCATTCTTCGGCATGGCGAAAAAACCCGGCCGGCCGCCGCGAAGCGATTCTATACTTTCTTATTTTCCCCCGCGGCGCGAAAAATTTTCGCCCGTTTCGGCTATCGACTGCCATGAACCGGCTGCCCGGCGTCATCGCCGCTGTCGAAACCTCCGGCCATATTTCCTTGGTGGATGTGGATGCCGACGGTGGACGATTTACCGCCGCCGCCGTGGGAACAGCGGAAAATATGGGTTATCTACAGCCCGGCAAGGCGGTAACCTTGCTCTTTAAGGAAACCGAGGTATCGCTAGCCAAGCAGTTGTCGGGAATGATTAGTTTGAGAAACCGCTTCCCGTCCCGAATCAAAGCGCTGGAGCGCGGCAATATTCTCAGTAAAATCACCCTCGATTACCACGGCAGAGAGATCGTTTCGGTCATTACCACGCGCTCGGTGCAACGGCTGGAACTGGAAATCGGCGATGCGGTGGAAGGATTGGTTAAAGCCAACGAAATGACGCTAATGCACGGAGACCGCTAACATGCGCCACGATTGGCAACCGCTGGCGCTAACGTTCGAGCTGGCGTCGGTCACCGCTATTATTTTACTGATTATCGGCGTTCCATTGGCTTATTGGCTGGCGTACAGCCGCTTTCGCTTCAAGCCGGTCGTGGAAACGCTGGTCAGCATGCCGCTGGTATTACCGCCATCGGTGCTCGGCTTCTACCTGCTGGTCGCGTTCAGCCCCGAACACCTATTGGGGAAAACGTTGCTCGACTCCTTCAACCTGCGGCTTGCATTCAGTTTTAACGGACTCGTGCTGGGATCGGTCATTTATAGCCTGCCATTCATGGTGCAGCCGCTCCAAAGCGGATTTCAAAGCCTCCCGCTGTCGCTGAAGGAGGCTGCCTATACCCTGGGGAAATCCCGGCTCGCCACCGCGCGCCGCGTCCTGCTGCCGAATATCCGCCCCGCCCTATTGACCGGTCTCGTCTTAAGCTTCGCCCACACGGTTGGAGAATTCGGCGTGGTGCTCATGATCGGCGGCAATATCCCGGGCCAGACCCGGCTCGCCTCACTCGCAATTTACGACGAGGTCGAAGGCTTGAACTACGCCGCCGCTAATTTCTACGCGCTGATTCTGTTCGCCGTTAGCTTTATCATTCTGCTGACCGTCTATGTGGCGAACAAACGCTTACTAAAACCCGTATAACGCTCTCGGCAATGATCTCCATCGACATTCAAAAAAAGCTGCTGACCGCCGACGGCCCGGTCACGCTCTCCGCGCAACTAGATATTCAGCCCGGCGAATTCCTTAGCTTATTCGGCAAATCGGGGGCGGGAAAGACAACCCTATTGCGCATACTGGCGGGGCTAACCTCGCCCGACGCCGGGGTCATT
>DOVS01000255.1:8635-11721 GCA_003519965.1 Betaproteobacteria bacterium | reverse complement strand
GCCTGCTGCACGCCCTCACCCGACACGTCGCGCGTGATCGAAGGGTTGTCCGACTTGCGACTGATCTTGTCGACCTCGTCGATGTAGACAATACCGGTTTGCGCCCGGTCCACATCGTAATCGCATTTCTGCAGCAGCTTCTGAATGATATTCTCGACGTCCTCGCCCACATAGCCGGCCTCGGTCAGCGTCGTCGCGTCGGCGATGACAAAAGGAACGTCCAATAACCGCGCCAAGGTCTGCGCCAATAGGGTTTTCCCGCATCCTGTCGGGCCGATGAGTAGAATATTGCTCTTCGCCAGCTCTACCTCGTCGTTGCCGCCGGTATCCTTAAGCCGCTTGTAATGATTATAGACCGCCACCGACAGGGTTTTCTTCGCCGAACCCTGGCCGATAACGTATTGATCGAGAATTCCGGCGATTTCATGGGGCGTCGGCAAGTCGGAAGCGCCTTCCTTACCGCTCCGGTCGCCTTGAATCTCTTCACGGATAATGTCGTTGCATAAGTCCACGCATTCATCACAAATAAACACTGATGGCCCGGCAATCAGCTTACGCACTTCATGCTGGCTTTTGCCGCAGAATGAGCAATACAGTAATTTATCGTCACCAGTCGTCTTAGCCATGGCTTATTTCCTCTGAGTTATCCGCATCGTCTTAACCTTGCGCCGGAGCATCGGCGGCGCGGTGGCTGAGCACACTATCGACCAGCCCATATTTCACTGCGTCATCCGCGCTCATAAAATAATCCCGGTCGGTGTCTCTTTCAATCGCCTTAATGGTTTGCCCTGTCTTTTCGGCTAATAGCTTATTAAGACGCTCCCGCAGATAGAGGATTTCCTTCGCATGAATTTCGATGTCGGACGCCTGGCCTTGGAAACCGCTCGACGGCTGGTGAATCATCATCCGCGAATTCGGCAGGCAATGGCGCTTGCCCTTCGCGCCGGCCGCCAGCAAGAAAGCGCCCATGCTCGCCGCCTGGCCCGTGCATAAAGTGCTCACATCGGGCTTGATAAACTGCATGGTGTCGTAAATAGCCAGGCCCGCCGTTACCGATCCTCCTGGCGAATTAATGTAGAGCGAAATATCCTTATCGGGGTTCTCCGACTCCAGAAATAGCAACTGCGCAACCACCAAGTTGGCCGAAATCTCGTTTATCGGCCCCACCAAAAACACCACTCGCTCGCGAAGCAAACGCGAATAGATGTCATAGGCCCGCTCGCCGCGCCCGCTTTGCTCAATGACCATCGGCACATAGCCTAGCCCCTGGGGCTCCCAATTACGCCAATCGCTCATTTTCCGTTCCCCATCAGCTCGTCAAAAGCCATCGCCTTGGCGATAACCTTAGCCTGTTGCAACACCCAGTCCATCACGTTGTCTTCCAACACTAAAGACTCCACCTCGCTCAAACGCTCCGGCTGGGAATAAATCCACTTTACCAGCGCTTCCGGCTGCTCGAAACTTTGGGCGTGCTCCTCCACTCGGCTGCGCACTTGCTCGGATTTTACCTGCAATGCGTGTTTTTCCACTAAATCCGATAGCACCAGCCCCAAATGGACACGGCGTTTTGCTTCGCCTTCGACAACGGTTGGGTTGAATGGCGTATCGGGCGTGGCAACGCCCCGCGCCTTGAGATCTTCCTCGGCCTGATGCGCCAGACGCTGGGTCTCCATTTCCACTAGCGCCTTAGGCAATTCCAACGGCGACGCATTCATTAGACCACGCATCACCTGATCTTTAATCCGGGCCTGAATCCGCTTTTTTACTTCCCGTTCCACGTTGTCGCGGACTTCCCCCCGCATGGCGTCTAAATCGCCCGAGGCAACGCCCAGGCTCTTGGCGAATTCTTCATTAATCTCCGGCAGCTTCGGTTCGGCCGCCTTATTTAGCGTCACCTCAAAAGTCGCCGTTTTCCCAGTCAATTCCTGCGCATGGTAATCCGCGGGAAAGGTCAAGTCGAAACTTTTGGTTTCACCTGCCTTCATTCCAACCAAGGGCGCTTCGAAATCCTTCAGCCACTGGCCGGCGCCTAATTCCAGTTTATATCCTTCACCTTGCCCTCCGGGGAACGCCTCTCCGTCGATAGCGCCGCGGAAATCAATATCCACCTGGTCGCCCGCCTGGGCGGTGCGCTCCACTGGCGAATACGTTACCCGTTGCTTGCGCAGAATATCGATGGTTTTATCTACGTCCATTTCATCGATAGCGACTTCGGGACGCTCGATCACCGTTTCACTCAAATCGCCGACATTCACTTCGGGATACACTTCGAATGTGGCGCTAAATTCAAACTCCCCGCCGTCCTCGTTTTGTTTTGGCTCAATCCGCGGGTAGCCAACGACCTTAAGCTGGTGCGCCTTGACCGCCTCGGTAAAGTTTTTCTGTACGGCGTCGCCTAATGTTTCCTGGCGTATTTGGCCGCCGTATTGCTGAGCGACCACTTTAACCGGCACCTTACCTGGCCGAAACCCCTGCATTTTGACGGTGCGCGCCAATCGCTTTAAGCGGGTTTCCACTTCCGACTCGATTTGTTCCAGGGGAACGACGAAGTGCAAACGCCGCTCCAACGTACCTAAACTTTCTAAATTCGTCTGCATTATCTGTCAAATTTTCCCAAATTGATGCTTCTGGTGCGAAAGGGGGGACTCGAACCCCCACACCTCGCGGCGCTGGAACCTAAATCCAGTGCGTCTACCAATTCCGCCACTTTCGCAATAAATTAATGAGCTTGCCATCTACTCTAAACATCCATTATATAGGAGGCGCTCTTGATGGCAACCATTCGCGCCCTAGGGCAAAACCCAGCTGCGCGCCGCGAGAACCCGCCATCCGCGCGGGCAACTCGTTCCGCGGGCAGCGCTACCGCCGGCTAGGCCCCGAGCACGCGGCGTCCAGCAGCTGGCCAGTGTAAGTTAACGCCGCACAGGACGCCTATTCCATTCAACTAGCGGGATGATGCGCTTCCTGCGCACTCGCCGCCGCTTGCCCGATTTAGAACACGATTGGGGACGATGACACGCACGATAATGCACGGTGAAACTCAAGGCCGCCGGATCGAGCATCATGGCGGAGAAGGAGGGATTCGA
>DOVS01000255.1:0-8614 GCA_003519965.1 Betaproteobacteria bacterium | reverse complement strand
AACGGTTTTCAAGACCGCCGCATTCAACCGCTCTGCCACTTCTCCCTGGATCCATCGACCACTAAACACCGCATCTTCCGGCTTTTCCGCACAGCAAACCGCGCCGCGTCATTACCTCCAACCGCTTCGCCATGTTGTATTTGCCGCCAAGAACAGCCAGCCAGATAGTACCGCGTTCCGCCATTCTTGACTAGGTCAAGCCCAGTCATTTATATAATAAACAATTGCTTACATATGGCGGCGCCCGATCCGACCGGTTACAATCAGCGTGTTCCTCCGGCGAGTCGCCCACGCAACACCCTAACGGCGACAAGATCAAGGCGCCGCCTGCGCACATCCATAGCGGCCACGGCGGCGCGCTACCTGGCGTATTCCGGCGAACACGATGAATTTCCTTGAAACTTTCGACTTTCTTCGGTAGTCTTTAAAATTAGAATTATTCTACCTTGCTAGGAGACCAGTCTATGCAACCCGAAATACGCGTTCTCTCTCAACCCGCCGAGCGCCCGGCCCAGGCCAACAAAGTACTGCGCAATACCTATTGGCTGCTCGGCCTGACGATGGCGCCAACGGTCGTCGGCGCCAGCATCGGCGTCCACCTGAATCTCTTACCCTTCATGGCGCAGAGCCCCATATTGAGCATTATCCTTCCCCTAGCGGTGATGTTCGGCCTGTTCTGGGGGATCTCGGCTAATCGCAACAATGGCCTGGGAGTTGCGTTACTGCTTGCACTCACCTTCTTCATGGGCCTTATGTTGGGACCGATCCTGCAAGTAGCGCTCAGCCTGAAAAACGGGGGGCAGCTGATCGGGCTGGCGGCTGGCGGCACCGGCGTTATTTTCTTTTCCCTTGCCGGGCTGGCCACCTTTAGCAAAAGAGATTTCAGCTTTATGGGGAAATTCTTATTCATCGGGCTGATTCTGTTGGTGCTGGCGTCGCTCGCTAATCTATTTTTCCAAATACCCGTGTTGGCGCTTGCCTTGTCGGCAATTGGCGTGCTGATTTTCTCCGGGTTCATTTTGGTTGACGTTAGCCGCATCGTCCATGGCGGCGAAACCAATTATGTGATGGCCACGCTCAGCATTTACTTGGACATCTATAATCTGTTCATCAATCTGCTGAATATTCTAATGGCGGTGGCCGGACAGCGAAATTAACGCGCCAGTCTCTTCACGACGACAAACAAGGGCGAATAGAGTAAATATCCGCCCTTGTTTATTTTCAGCGCGGCGCTGACCTAGCGTTCGAAGCAGGCGATGGATTCCACATGGCGAGTGTGGGGAAACATATTCACCACGCCGGCGGCCGTCAACGCGTATCCCTTCGTGTTCACTAGCACCGCGGCGTCCCGGGCGAGGGTCGCGGGATTGCAAGAAATGTAAACGATTCTATCCGGTGCGTTGTCTTCCAAGGATTTGACCAGCGCTACCGCGCCGTCCCGCGGGGGGCCGATCAACAGTTTATCAAATCGGCCCAACGAGGCGAAGAAATCAGCATTTGTCTCGAACAAGTCGGCCGCAACGAACGTCGTCCGCTCCGCCAAGCCGTTATACGCGGCATTCGCCGCCGCCCGCCGGATGATCCGGGGATTCCCCTCTATCCCGGTAACCTGCGCGCCCTGACGGGCGATTGGCAGGGAAAAATTGCCCAGGCCGCAAAAACAATCGGCAATCCGCTCTCCCGGCGCCGGCGCGAGCAACCGAACCACTCGCCGCACGAGCATGCGGTTGACCGCATGATTGACTTGCGTAAAGTCGGTGGGATGAAAAGGCATGACTATATCGAACTCCGGCAACGCATAGGTCAGTGGCGGCGCATCCAGAGGATAAAATGGCGCAGCGCTCTCCGGGTCCTTCGCTTGAAGAAAAATCTGCACGCCGTAACGGTCGCAGAATTGCCGCAGCCGTAATTCATCCTTGCCTTCCAGGGGTTCTAGAATGCGCAGCACCAGCGCCGTCACCTGATCGCCAACGGCGATTTCCACTTGAGGAATCCCCTGGCAACCCGATAATTGCCCGATCAGTTCGCGCAATGGCAAGATTAACGCGGATACCGTCGGCGGCAGCACGGCGCACTGCGTCATCTCGGTCACAAAACTGCTGCGTTTCTCGTGGAATCCGACCAGCACGCCGCCCTTTCTCGGCACGTAGCGCACCGATAATCGCGCCCGCTGCCGATATCCCCAGCTTTGGCCATAGATCGGCGGCAATAGGTGATCGGCCCTAACTCGGCCGATACGCCACAAGGCGTCTTCCAACACGCGCTGCTTCATCGCCACCTGAGCGCTCGCCTCCAAATGCTGTATGACGCACCCGCCACAGCGGCCGAAATGCGGGCAGCGGGGCGTCACTCGCATAAAACAAGGCGTCATGACGCCGGTAACGGCGGCGAGTTCGTAGGTTGGCGTTCTTCGGTAGGTTTGGTAAGCAACGGTTTCGCCGGGAAGCGCACCCTCGATAAACACCGCCTTGCCATTAGCATGGGCGACGCCTACCCCGTCTTGGCCGAGCGATTCAACGACGAGCATGGAAACCCGCGGACGTTACGTCCATTGGTCAAGGAATTCCCGCCAGTGCGATTCTGGGATGTTGGACAATACCTCGCGCACCAGTGCGCATTCGTGTTGATACTCGTCCTGGGAGAACCGGCCGCGCATTTGTTGAAAACGCAGATAGACCAAGTAGGTATTCACCACGTCGGTTTCGCAATAATGGCGAATTTTCGCAATTTCGCCCTGGCGGAAAGCAGGCCATACTTTCGAACCGTCCATTCCCAGCTTCCCGGGACAACCGATCAGCTGGGCCACTTGATCCAATGGCGCATAGGCGCGCGGCTGATACAGCGCCAGCACGTCCATGAGGTCCAAATGGCGCGCATGGTAGCGGCTAATATAATTGTTCCATTTAAATTCCCGATCCCCTTCACCCTGCTCCCAATAACGAGGGGCTTGGACGCCATGCACCAGGGCGCGGTAATGCAGCACCGGCAAGTCGAAGCCGCCGCCATTCCAAGAAACGAGTTGCGGCGAATATTTTTCGATCCCTTCAAAAAACCGCCGCACCAATTCCCCTTCGCCTTCCTCCACGCCGCCCAAGGACCAAACACGAAAACTATCGCGGTCGCGTAGCGCGCAAGCAATCGCCACTACCCGATGAAGATGCAGTGGAAGAAAATCGTGGCCGGTTGCCTGACGCCGCTGTTGGAAAGCCATTTCGGCAAGCTGCTCGGGAGACATGCCGTCGCCCACGCCATAAAGACGCGCGAATCCATCGGTGTCGGGAACGGTCTCGATATCGAAGACCAGAACCGGCATTACTTCCGGCGCCAAGCGCCGCTGAGACTTTGGTACCACCAGCCGGGCGGGGCCTTGCTGATCCACCGTTGCGCGAATGTCGCCTGGATTTCGGCTTCCCACTCGGGATGGCCGTTAGCCCGCGCAATTTCACGGTAGAGCGCCCGCCGGTCCTGATTTTCCGCCGCGACCAGCGCGTTCACTTGCTGACGTTGGGAAAGCGGCGCTTGGGACGCGTCGCGAAGCGCGACCAAGCCGTCGTGCGTCAGTCCCACGGCGCCGCTGGCAAAATACCGGCTTAGCCGCTGGTAGCGGGATTGCATCGACGCTTGTAAACGGCTGATGGCGGGGGTGTTGATTTCCAGGTTCGCCGCAGCGAATACCGGTGCGGCCAGCGTCAACATCAGCAACGCCAATAGCGGATGAATCAGCCAACGGGTCATCGGGCGTCTCCTTTTTGCGGTTGCGGCGCGGATGCGCCGGCTTTCGATTTTGGCGGATGCGGAGGAGTCTTTAATCGCCAAACTTTATCGATAATTTTATCCGCGGCTTTCTGCGCCGCCGCCGCCGGGAAATAAATATTGATCGTGACGCATGACGCCAACAGACCGCATAAAGCAAGCGCAGCCAGTCGCGGCAACCTCCCGTTTCTCATCATGACCCTCCATTAGCCGAACGCTATCGCACCACTGGCTGAAGGTTCCCTTGGGTAATTCGTCTCAGCCGGTTCAGTAACTCATCCCAACCCACTGCGCGATTGTACCCGATAACGGTGATCGCCGGAATGCCGCCCCCCTTGACGATAATGTAGCCGTGCGGGGTATTCGCCACTCCCCCCATGCGGCACACGCCTTGGCGCAACACGCACGAGAGACCGATTTTATCGTAGCCGAAGGTATCGAAAAATCTGAGAAAGCTGCGCTGGATTGCCGCCGCCGCGCCAGCGCCGCCGAGGGCGGAAATATTTTCCACCGCTTTTTGGCTGATCCGTTTCGGGTAATCGCCCGCGCTGCTGCGTACGACCGCATCGAATTGCACCGGCCGCCAATCGGATAGCACCAAATGGCTCACCTGCGCATCGATCCGGCCAGTGATGTGGCCGAAGGCAAAGGTTCGCGTCAGCAAATTCAAATCGAGGTTCCGCATATCAACATCCGCCGTTAGCCGTGGCGCAAGTCCTAGAGGATCCAGCAACGTCAGCCGTTTCACTACCGCCGTACCATCGAATACGTTGAACAGTAAAGCGCCGTCCACCGTCAACCGTCGATCTTGATAGCGCACGTCGGGAATCACGCCCGCCAAGGCGCCGTGCATCGGCGCTAACGACAAGGCGTGGGAAAGACGCTTCATGGAAATCGGGGTCAATTCACCATGGAAACGCCACGACCAGCCGTCCGCGCGTTTATTCGCCTGGAAACCATCAATAACGAGCTTGCCATCCAGCAACGGCGCTTCCACCCGGGATGCGCTGAAATTCCAGCCCTGCATGGCGAACGGCGCGCTAACCGGACCGACCGCCAAGTGCAATAGCTGCCCGCCAGCCAGCCGCAAACGTCCTTGGCGCTGCATCGTGCGCGACCACGGCGCATCCGCATCGATACCGTGGACGGCGAAACGTTGCCGCCGATCCGCTATCGCGCCATGACGCACGTCAAGATCGAATTCCTGCGTGGCGCCATTGGCGTAGCGCCACACCGCGTCCGCACGGCCGCTGACGCGCAGCGCCCCGAGAACGCCATTGGCGAGGAAGGGTTGCAGTAATATTTTGTATGCGCCCGCCAAATCCACGTTATGCGCCCGCACGGAAAAGACCCGCGGCCGCTTTCCGCCCAGCGGCCACACGCCGCCGATCGCTACGGCGCCGACGTCCGCCAGGCGAATAGTCCCGTCGTCGATTTGGAGAAGACCGTTCGCAAGGCGGCCGCTTGCCTGCACCTGTTGGCCGCCATGGGCAAAATAGAGCGGCTGCCAAAACACCTCTACCTTCCGCCAGTCGGCATTCGCCGTCCAGCGCCAAGCCTTTCCGCGCCGTTGGGCGGCAAACCTTAGTTTGCCGCCCAACTTGTCGCCAGCATGTAAGCCGCTGGCGTCGCTGAACGCCACGCCGTTAAACCGGGCCGTGCCGTGCAACGCGGTTAAGCCGCTGCCGCCGCTCACCGTAAAAACGCCATCCACCGTTCCCGCCGTCATCTTGGGCAAGCGCGTCGGCAGCCATCGCGCCCATCGACGCAGGCGGCCATGAACGACGGTCAGCCGCCCCGCCCACCCATGGCGTTTCCAATGAGCGGCCAATCGCCACGATTCTCTCGGCAGCGGCGCAAGACGCAATACGAAACGCCGTTGCCTTGGCCAATAATAAAAACTGAGCGGCCATCGGCCAATCCCCGTCAATACCCCATGGGGACAGGCGATTTCTTCTTTTCCGATTTGAACGCGGGGACAAGATAAACGCACCTGACGCCAGCGATGACCGTGAATACGGAGTCGGCCGACGCGAACCTCCAGCGCCGCGCCCTGCAGCGAGACGGTAATCTCCCGCGCTTGAAACGCCGGACTGGTCATGTCGTCGACGTGGAATGTCAATCCCATCGCGGCCAGCGACGGCGCGACCGCTAGCAAAGCCAGCCATAATCCGATGATAGCGCGCCGCTGAAGAAGGATGAGGAAGGGAAAGTAACGCACGACCGATAAACGCGCAACGAATGACCGCTCCATTATCCCCTCGGCGCAACGGCGGGAGAAGAAAAAATAGCCCGTGGGCATGCGGTGCGTCTTAGGCGGGAAACACCCCGGTGGATAAATAACGGTCGCCGCGATCGCAAACGATAGAAACGATGACCGCGTTTTCCACCTGGGCGGAAATCCGCAGCGCCGCCGCCAGCGCGCCGCCAGAGGATATACCGGCGAAGACGCCCTCTTCTCTCGCCAGGCGGCGCGTGGTTTCCTCGGCTTCGGCCTGGGTCACCTCGATAATTTGGTCTACTCGCTTGAAATCGCAAATTGCCGGCAGATGGTGTTCAGGCCATTTACGGATGCCAGGAATTTGCGCACCCGGCGCCGGCTGCACCCCAATAATCTGAATCGCGGAATTTTTCTCCTTGAGATAGCGCGAGCAGCCCATAATCGTACCTGTCGTGCCCATACTGCTGACAAAGTGGGTGATTTTTCCCTGGGTGTCGCGCCAAATTTCCGGTCCGGTGCTTTCATAGTGGGCCAGTGGATTATCGGCGTTGGAAAACTGATCGAGAATAATTCCCTTCCCTTCATCCCGTAGGCGGTTGGCGGTTTCGATCGCCGCCTCCATGCTTCCCTCCCGAGGCGTCAGCACGATTTCCGCACCAAATGCACGCATCACTTGGCGACGCTCCACGCTCATATGTTCCGGCATCACCAGTATGATTTTATAGTCGCGCATTGCCGCCGCCATCGCCAAGGCGATGCCGGTATTGCCGCTCGTGGCCTCGATCAAGGTATCCCCCGGTTGAATTTCCCCACGCGCTTCCGCCCGCATAATCATGGACAGCGCCGGGCGATCCTTGACCGAACCGGCGGGATTATTGCCTTCCAGCTTCACCAGCACGGTATTGCGCGTTGCTCCCGGCATACGCTTTAATTTGGCCAGGGGGGTATTGCCGACAAATTGTTCAATCGTTTTATACATCCGTTTTTCCCTTACCCGCTCAATCGATGGACGCGTCTTGACCGCCAGTGGTCATGGTAACGCAGTTTTTTCCCTTCCGTTTAGATTGACGCACCGCCTGAGCCGCACGCCGGAATAAGCTATCCCGGCGCTCGCCGGCAAACAGGGCGGCAATGCCAAAACTGGCGGTAACCGGCTGCACCAAGGGCAAGATGATTTGCGACTCTAGCTCCAGCCGCAGGCGCTCCCCGACGATTAACCCGCCCATGGTGTTGGTTTCCGGCAACAATAGCGCGAACTCTCCCCCGCCATAACGCGCGGCGAGATCCAAGGAACGAATCGACTGCCCTAACAAGGTAGCGATGTGTTGCAGCACTTCATCCGCCACCTGCCGTCCGTAGTCGTCATTAATAACGCCAAAATCGTCTAGGTCGATCAATACGATGGAGAGGGGATGGTGATAACGATGCCAGCGGAGAATTTCTTCGTCGGTGCGATCGTCAAGATACTTACGATTGGCTAGACCGGTCAACGCGTCCTTGCGGGTCGTTTCGTCAAGCCGCCGCGCCAGCCGGTCGATCTCGCCTTGCAAGAGGGAAAGCCGCTCCTGGGCCCATTCAGCCACGACCAGAAAAACATCGCCCTGGCGATACACTTTGCCGGAGACAGTCCCATGACCTTTCGCCCCCTCGAACTCAATCGCTCCCTGATAAATAACGCCGTCCCCTTGGCGCGGCTGGACCTCCACAAACCGGGAAAAGTCCGGCGAGACGAATCTGACGGATTCCATGCCGGCCGTCAGCCCAAGATCGCAGAATCCCCGGTTCGATTGGATCACGCAGCCATCGCGCCGGGATAGCGCGACGCACAAGGAACAACTGTCCCATAACCAAGAAGGGATAAAATCCGAAAAACTCACCGGCGCCAGGATATAGTCACGAAACAATACCCCCTTTCATTACACAAAGCCGGCACGCCCCAGCCGCCCCGCAAATACCGCCAGCCGCGGGGCGAAATCGGCAATGCCGCTATTTTTTAGCGTGCACCGGATGGCCGTTTATTTTACCGCCGGCGCCGCCCACGGTCACTTGAGCGTGAAGCTTAACGACCGACTTTTTGCCAAAGCCGCGCACTGCTTCTAAATCGCTGACCTGCTTGAACACACCATGCTTAGCGCGATAATCGATAATCGCATGGGCCTTTGCGGGGCCAACTCCCTTCAGCGTTTCCAGCTCCCGCTGGGTCGCCGTGTTAAGATCGACCGGCGCGGCAAAAACCGTTCCGGCGAAAGCAAAGCAAACGATAAGCGCCCATAGGATTTTTTTCATGGCAGACCTCTCCCTGATGAATTGAATCGTTAGACCCCGCGCTATTACAGCACGCAGCGGCATGAAAATAATACCGCATCATCCGAAATAGGGCACCGTCCCTCTGGACAGGATCGATTAGGCCTTACCGAGATGCGCGACATAGCGCGCCACACCCTGCTCTACCGTCAAGAACGGTTCTTGATAGCCAGCCGCGCGCAACGCACCGATATCCGCTTGGGTAAAACTCTGGTACTTCCCCTTCAATGCTTCCGGAAAAGGAATATACTCCAAAATACCTTGGGCGCGCAGCGCATCCAGACTGAGCGCCGGCTCCCCCCGCAGTAAACGGCAACCGTTAGCAGTCGCCACCGC
>DOVS01000113.1 GCA_003519965.1 Betaproteobacteria bacterium | reverse complement strand
CTTCGACGGCCATCAGGGGGTATTTATCGGGATTCAGGTGGCGCCGGCGGCCAATCTGCTGGAGGTCATCAAGCGCGTGCGCGCCATTTTCCCCGGCATCCAGCGGCAGCTCCCTCAGGGTCTCACGGGACGAATCGCCTACGATTCGACGAAATTCGTCAATAGCTCCATCGACGAGGTGGTGCGCACGCTGATCGAAGCGCTGCTGATCGTCACTCTGGTGGTTTTCGCCTTTTTGGGCTCGTTGCGTTCCGTGTTGATTCCCATTATTGCGATTCCGCTGTCGTTAATCGGCACGTTTACCGTGATGCTGATTTTCGGCTTTTCCATCAACCTGCTGACGCTGCTGGCCCTGGTGCTCGCCATCGGGCTGGTGGTGGACGACGCCATTATTATCGTGGAAAACGTCAACCGCCATCTGGAGGAAGGACTGCGGCCGATGGAGGCGGCTATCCTCGCGGCGCGGGAGCTGGCCGGTCCGATCGTGGTGATGACCACGGTGCTGGTGGCCGTCTATATCCCGATTGGCTTCATGGGGGGGCTAACCGGCGCGTTGTTCACCGAGTTTGCCTTTACGCTTGTCGGCGCGGTGACGATCTCGGGGATCGTCGCCCTCACCTTATCGCCGATGATGTGTTCGCGCTGGCTTACGCCGCACGACCCAACGCAGAAAGGATGGCAGGCGCGGCTGGTGCTGTTTCTGGACCGGCGCTTCGATAGGTTGCACCAGCGCTATCAGCGGCTGCTGCATGGCACCCTCAACGCCGTGCCGGTGACCATCACGTTCGCCGTCATTATTCTCGGCAGCATTTACTTCCTGTACGCCGGGGCGAAGTCCGAACTGGCGCCGAAGGAGGATCAAGGCGTTATCATCACCGCCTCCACGGCGGCGCCGGATTCGACGCTGCAACAGCGCCAGCTTTACGCGCACGCGGTGTATCGGACCTTTGCCCGGCACGCCGAGGCCGACCACGTCTTCCAGCTCGACACGCCCGGCCGGGCGATCGCCGGGGTGGTGCTGAAGCCATGGAGTCAACGGAAGAAAACCGCGAGCGATTTGCAGCCGATTCTTCAGCAGGAGCTGAATCATATCGCCGGCATTCGCGTTGTCGCTTTTCAGCCGCCGGCGCTGCCAGGCAGCCGGGGGTTACCGGTCCAGTTCGTCATCCAGACCACGGATTCGTTCCGGCGCTTGGATCAAGTATCCGCGAAGTTTCTGGGGGACGCGCGCAAGAGCGGCATGTTCATGTTTCTGCAAAGCGACCTCAAATACGATCTGCCTCAATCCATGCTGGTGATCGATCGGAACTTAGCCGCGCAGCTCGGCTTGTCGATGCGCGATGTCGGCAATGCCTTGTCCGCTATGCTGAGCGGCGGTTACGTCAACTATTTCAGCCTCGACGGCCGCTCGTATAAAGTGATTCCCCAGGTACAGCAGCGCTACCGGCTGAATACCGATCAATTAAAGCAATACTATATCCGTACCGCCGGCGGCGACGCCGTTCCGTTATCGACGATCGTGCATATCAAAACCAAGACCATCCCGGAGTCCCTCAACCACTTTCAACAGCAGAACGCGGCGACTATTTCCGGGGTGGCGTTCCCGGGCGTAACCCAAGGCGAAGCGCTGGCCTATCTGAAGAATTTGGCCGCCCGCACCTTGCCGCAAGGCTATGCGGTCGACTACGCGGGTCAGTCGCGGCAGTTCGTGCAGGAATCGAGCGCGCTAATTGTCACCTTCTTTTTCGCTCTGCTCATCATTTTCCTGGCGCTGGCCGCCCAGTTCGAGAGTTTCCGCGATCCGATCATTATCCTGGTGACGGTGCCGATGTCGATCTGCGGCGCGTTGATCTTTATCAGTCTGGGCGTCGGCGGCGCCAGCCTCAACATTTATACCGAGGTCGGTTTGGTCACGCTGATCGGGTTAATCAGCAAGCACGGCATTCTGATTGTCGAGTTCGCCAATAATCTGCGGAAAAAGGGGCATAGCAAGCGCGAGGCGATCGAGATGGCGGCGGCCATCCGGCTGCGGCCGATTTTGATGACCACGGCGGCGATGGTGCTGGGCGTGCTGCCGCTGATTACCGCCAGCGGCGCGGGCGCGGTCAGCCGCTTCAATCTAGGGCTGGTGATTGCTTCCGGTCTCGCCATCGGCACCGCATTCACCTTATTCGTGGTGCCGGCGATGTATCTGGTGCTGGCGGCGAAACACACGAAGCAGCCCACTGCGGCGGCATTGCCGGGAGAGCCTGGCGCGGCGACACCCTGAGGGCGGCCGGGCTCGGTAGTCTTTGCCCGGGTTCGCTTCTAGGGCTGGCGCGGACGGCGTGGCGCTAAGCCATAACCAAGGTCCGTGCGGTTTTTGGGATGTTGGCGCGCCGAGTTCTTGCGCGCGGACGCCCGGGCTCCCGTCCCGTTGGAATCGAGAGGGGCTACGGTGCGGCAAACGGCGGCGTTTTCTTTAGCGCGCGTTGTTGGCGCTCGCGGGCGCGCCGCGCCCTATTTTCCTACGGTCGATGGGTTAAGCGATTATGCGGCGTGGTTTTGTTCGCTTGCCAGCATACGCTGCATGCCGGCCATCACGGTTAGGTTGCTTTGCTCCATTGCGCTCAAGGCGGCAAGCGCCATATCGTAATTTCCCGCGTGGTAGTGTTCGATCGCTTGCTTGGCATGGCGATGCACCGCTTGGTGCGGCGCTTCCATTTCCTGGTAGCCGGGCAGATGGGAAAAATAAGCCTTTCCTTCTCCTTCGTAATACCATTTACCCAGGCGGCACTCGGTGCTGTCCGGGATATCGTCGGCGGTCGCCGGGGAGATTCCCATAAACACCTTGTACACGGCGAGTTTCAACGTCAATTCCTCGATATTGGCGAGTTCGACGTTACTGAGAAGCGCGGAGGTGGCGATAGCGCTTTCCATGTTTTTCGACAGCGTTAGCAAATGCTGCATGCTTTGCGTGGCCAGCTCGCTTTCCTTGCTGAAACGGCTGGCGTCTTCCGCGCCGGTTGCCATCAACGATTTTGCTTGTTGCGTTTCGTCTTGAATCGTGGCGACCAGCGTCGATATTTCTGTCGTTGCGCTAGCGGTGCGCTCCGCCAGCTTGCGCACCTCGTCCGCCACTACCGCGAAGCCGCGTCCTTGCTCGCCGGCCCGCGCCGCTTCAATCGCCGCGTTGAGCGCGAGCAAATTGGTTTGATCGGCGATTTCCTTAATGAGCTGGACGATGCCGCCAATTTGACCGGCGCGCTCATTGAGGCCATCCACGCTAACCGCGGTTTCCTGAATCTTGCTGAAGAGGGTATGCAGATTATCGGCGATTTGTTCAAAAGCCTGCCGGTTATTGTCCGATTCGGCGGCGGTTTCGGCGGCGGATTGTTTTTCGCGGTTGAGGGTGGCGGCCAGCTCCAGAAAGGATTGCTGTATTCCGGTCAGAGAGTCGCCGAATGCGGAGAAATTAGTGAAGGTTCCATCCCATACGGTATGGCGTTCTTTCAATGCGCCGGTTTCCGCATTTAGGCCGGTTTCGCGGGCGACGGTTTCATCCAGTTGTTCCCGTAGCTGCGTCATTTCCGCCTCCAGCCGCGCATTTTCGGCAAGGGCTCGCGCTAATTCCCGCTTGAGCTTGTGAGCGAACATGATAGCTTTTCCTTTGTGGTAATCGATTAAATATAAAATAAGGTAGGGAATGCCGCGCCTTTCTTCTTCAGGGGATGCGGCATCGCACGAGTCATTATAGGTCTCGCGCCGCTCTTTTATTCCTTCCATTGTGAGCGAATTTATATAGGACTATAATAGTACCCGCTTGGCGGGCCGCAAGCAAACCGGCCGGCCTATGATCGTCGTCGCAGCGGGAGATTTTGCGCGCGCCATCGCAATGAACGGCGGCGATCAGGACAGGGAATGGGTGCATAACGCGTTGCGACGCATCAAGAAGTCACCGGTAAATCGGCTTTGATCCGGATGTTGCTCGGCCGCCGGCCGAGCGAGATGGCGGGTAGATGAAGAAAACCGGGCAACCCCGGCGCGTAATGGCGATGGTCTTCGCATGGGAGCGGGAGCGCGCTTCTTGTGGCGCGCGCAGGTATTGTCGCCGGAAATCACGGCGTTGGGACAACATGCGCTCGTGGAGAGAACCTTCGGGAAACACGGGACGCTGCGCCGTATTCCGGTGGATGGCGCGCGCTCCGGGACATTGGCGCATTGCGGTCGCGGCAGGGGGGTTTCGCGGAACGGGAACGATGGGATTCCGCACAACGCGGCTTTTTCCCGGCGGCGCCGTGCGGATTGCCGTTGGCGGAAATCGATCGTGTTCTCGCGCCGACAGCTTAAGGGAGGCGTTGCGCGCATCCCTCCCGGCGAAGCCGCGCAGGTTGATGGATTGCGAGGATAAACGTGTTTCGTATTAACAAAATGTCCGACTATGGCACGGTAATTATGGGATATGTGGCGACCCAGGCGGGACGCCAATGCAGCGCCGCCGATATTGCATCTCAGCTCGGATTAGGGTTGCCGACGGTCGGTAAAATTCTGAAAAGACTCGCTCGCGAGAAACTCGTGGCCGCCAAGCGCGGACGCCGTGGCGGTTATTATTTGGCGCGGCAGCCTGCCCGGATTTCTCTGGCGGAAATTATCGACGCACTGACGGATCGGCCGTTCGGCCTGACCGAGTGCAGTGGCGTGGAAGGAATATGCGCTCAGGAGGCAAGTTGCCAGGTGCGGGCTAATTGGCGGCGGATCAACGCAGCGGTGCGGCGCTTGCTGGAGGGTGTCAGTCTCCGCGATTTTACCCAGGGGAATTCATTGCTGGACTCCGGTGACGGCGCGCGTGTCGACGCCGTGCCGCCGGGCCGGTTCGTATTGAATGCGCTGGCCGGCGCGAACGAAACCGGGGAGGACGCCGCCTCCCCGGTGCGGAGAAAGCGTCCCGGCTAGTTGATTTTCGGGTTCAGTTCGCCGCTTTCGTAACGGTTGAACATACGCTCCAGGGAGAGCGGCGTAATTTTGGCCGCCATGCCGGCGCTGCCGAAGGCTTCGTAGCGCGCTTTGCAGATGCCGGCCATCGCCTTGGTGGCTTCCTTCAGAAATTTACGCGGATCGAAATTGGATGTGTTTTCCATCAGGTGCTTGCGAACCGCGCCGGTGGACGCCATGCGCAGATCGGTGTCGATATTTACCTTACGCACGCCGTTTTTAATGCCTTCGACGATTTCCTCTACGGGCACGCCATAAGTTTGTCCCATATCGCCGCCGTAGGCGTTGATGGTTTCCAGCCAATCTTGCGGCACCGAGGAAGAGCCGTGCATGACCAAATGGGTATTGGGAATACGGGCGTGAATTTCCTTGATGCGCGCGATGGCGAGAATGTCGCCGGTCGGCGGCCGGGTGAATTTATAGGCGCCGTGGCTGGTGCCGATGGCGATAGCCAGGGCGTCCACTTGCGTCTTTTTGACAAAATCGGCGGCTTGCTCGGGATCGGTCAGCAACTGCTCTTTGTCCAGCTTGCCTTCAGCGCCAACGCCGTCTTCCTCGCCGGCCTCCCCGGTTTCCAGGGAGCCCAGGCAGCCGAGTTCGCCTTCCACCGAGACGCCGCAGGCGTGGGCGATATCGACCACTTTGCGAGTGACGTCTACATTATATTCATAGGAAGACGGGGTTTTGGCGTCTTCTTTCAGGGAGCCGTCCATCATGACCGAGGAAAAGCCGCTTTGGATGGAGCGCACGCACACCGCGGGGGAAGAGCCGTGATCCTGGTGCATCGCTACCGGGATATGGGGATACATTTCAACGGCGGCCAGGATGAGGTGGCGCAGGAACGGTTCTCCGGCATAGCCGCGCGCCCCGGCGGAGCCTTGCATGATGACCGGGCTGTCGGCGGCGTCGGCGGCTTGCATGATCGCGTGAACTTGTTCCATGTTGTTGACGTTGAACGCCGGTAGTCCGTAGCCGTGCTCGGCGGCGTGATCAAGCAGTTGTCGCATGGAAATTAACATAATTCCTCCACGTAATTGAGTTGATAGGGCAATGGCGAATAGGCCGCGTTTATTCGGTTAGATTTCTTGAAAACCATGGGTGCCGACATGAACGATTTTCATCGCGTTGGTGCCGCCGGCTTGGCCGATGGGCTCGCCGATGGTAACCACGATCAAATCGTCGTCGCGCACTGCGCCGCGGCGGCGCAGCTCATCGACCGCCTCGCTGAGCGTTTTTTGGCCGCTCAGCGTGGTGGATTTGAAATTGATGGGGTAAACGCCGCGGAAGAGCGTTACCTTTCTGCGGGTTTCCGTTTCGGGCGTTAATGCGTAAATCGGCACATCGGCGCCGAGGCGCGACAGCCAGAGGGCCGTCGATCCCGATTGGGTCAACGCGGCGATCGCCTTAACCTTTAAATGGGTGGCGGTAAACATGGTCGCCATGGCGATGGATTCGTCGATGCGGGTGAAGTCTCCGCGCATCCGCATTTCGCTAAAAGCGGTTTCGTATTGTTTTTCCGCTTCGACGCAGACGCGGTGCATCGCTTCCACGGTCTCGATCGGGTAACTGCCCGCCGCGGTCTCGGCCGACAGCATCACCGCGTCGGTGCCGTCAAGGACGGCATTGGCCACGTCAAACACTTCAGCACGGGTTGGGATTTGGTTGTAGATCATGGACTCCATCATCTGGGTCGCCGTGATCACGACCCGGTTCATACTGCGTGCCTGGCTAATCAAGCGTTTCTGAACCGGGGGCAAGGCCGCATCGCCGATTTCCACGCCCAAATCACCGCGGGCAACCAT
>DOVS01000073.1 GCA_003519965.1 Betaproteobacteria bacterium | reverse complement strand
CGCGCCAGATTGGTCACGGTAACGAACGGCACCGTATCCGCCGCGCCGCTCGCAACCTTGCGCGCGGCAGGAGTGAGCGGCGCGGCGCGGTCTTTCGGCGCCACCACCGCATGCGCGCCAAAGGCGTCGGCCACCCGCAAGCAAGCACCCACGTTATGAGGATCTTTAACGCCGTCCAGCACCAGCAGCAGAGCGTCGCCGCCGGCGGACGTCAAAATATCGCCCAGGTCCCGCGCCGGGGCCGCCGCGTGTGACGCCACCGCCGCCACCACGCCCTGATGGTTGCGATTCCCCACCATGCCGTCCAACCGCTCCCGCGGCACCCACAAAATCCGTATCACGTGCGGCGCCGCTAGCTGCAATAGATCGCGCACCCGTGGGTCGCGCCGGCCGCGGTCGATATAAAGAACCGTCACATCGTCGGCTTGCTGCCGCAGCCGGCCGACAACCGCGTGGAAACCATAAATAAACTGGCTGGTGTTCACCCCGCCGCCTTCCCGCATCATTCCGTCATGACCTCCTAACCTAGGCTTTATTGCGTTTGCGCCCAGCGGCGGTTTTCTGTTTGGCGGTTTTTTTCACCGTGGCGCGGCGCGCTTTTTCCGGTGCGGCCTTCTCTTTGCTCTTTTTAGCGAGCGCTGTCTTACGCTTGGCGCCTTTACCTGCGGCGGGCTGGCGCTCAGCCGCCCGGCGCGGCGAAGGCGCTGTTCCCACGGATGGCGCGGATAAATCCGCGGCAAGCGCAAAATCCACTCGCGCCGTTTCCAGGTCAACCCGCATGACCTTAACGTGCAGCCGGTCCCCCAGGCGGAAGCGGCGGGCGCTACGCTCGCCTAGCAATTGATATTTTGCAGGATCGAAATGAAAATAATCATTGCCTAAGTCGGTAATATGCACCAAACCTTCCGCATAAATATCGTCTAGGGCGACGAAAACGCCAAAACCGGTCACGCCGCTAATGGTGCCGTAAAAAGACTCCCCAAGCTTGTCCTGCATGAAGTACGCTTTAAGCCAGTTCTCCACGCTCCGTGTCGCCTCGTCGGCGCGGCGTTCGGTCATGGAGCAGCGAACGCCCAGTTCGGCCCAGCCGCCGGTATGCGGTTTTTTCCCCTGCAACACGGTTTTAATCGCGCGGTGAATCAGCAAGTCGGGATAACGCCGGATAGGCGAGGTAAAATGCGTATACGATTCATAAGCCAAACCGAAATGGCCGGTATTCTCCGGGCTGTAAACTGCTTGCTGAAGAGAACGCAGCATCACCGTTTGCAACAATTGTGCATCGGGACGATCTTTGATTTTTGCCAGCAATTTAGCATAGTCCTTGGCGTGCGGGTCGTCGCCACCGCTCAAGCCGAGACCGAATTCATTGAGAAATTGCCGCAGATTTTCTAGTTTTTCCGCTGTCGGCCCTTCGTGAATCCGATATAACGCAGGATGACCATGGGTCTGCAAATAATCGGAGGCGCAAACGTTGGCGGCCAGCATGCATTCCTCGATGAGGCGATGGGCGTCGTTGCGCTGCACCGGCACGATCCGCTCGATCTTTCCCTGATCGTTAAAGACCATTTGGGTTTCGATGGTTTCAAAATCGATAGCGCCGCGCTTCGCCCTGGCTTTCAGCAATACATTGAACAACCGGTGCAATTGCTGAAGATGCGGTAATAAAGCGCCATGCTGCTTGGCGATCCTTCCTTCCGGGTGCGCCAGCATATCGGCGACTTCAGTATAGGTTAGGCGGGCATGGGAAAATATGACGGTCGGATAAAAACGGTAGCTTTTGATCGCGCCGCTGGCGGAAACGATCATATCACACGCCATACATAAGCGGTCTACCTGGGGATTCAAGGAGCACAAGCCGTTCGATAACGCTTCCGGCAGCATCGGAATGACCCGCCGTGGAAAATAGATCGAGTTGCCGCGTAACAACGCCTCCTTATCCAAGGCGTCTTCCGGTTGCACGTAATGGCTGACGTCGGCGATCGCCACTAACAGCCGATAACCGCGCCCTTGCTTTTCGCAGTACACGGCGTCGTCGAAGTCCCGCGCGGTTTCCCCGTCGATAGTGACCAGCGGCAGGTGGCGAATATCCTCCCGTCCCTTTAGGTCCATCTTGCGCACTTTTTTGGGCAACTTACTGCTAAGTGTGTTCACTTCTTCCGGGAAAATACGGGGCAAATCGTATTTGCGCAGCGCGATGTCGATTTCCATACCGGGATCGGTGTAGTTCCCCAATACCTCGACCACCCGGCCGATGGGTTGGGCATGGCGGCTAGGCTGCTCGATAATTTCCATGATGATCACTTGTCCCGGCGCGGCTCCCATATCGGCGCCGGCGGGAATTAAGATGTCCTGGTTGATACGCTTGTTCTCGGCCACGCCCATGTAAATACCGTGCTCCACCAATAGCCGCCCGATTACTCGGCGATTCGCTCGTTCAAGCACTTCGACGATCCGGCCTTCCCGGCGGCCGCGCCGATCCATGCCGGACTCCCTGGCCATCACGATGTCGCCGTGCAGCACTTGCCGCATTTCCTTAGGGCTTAGAAAGAGATCGGAACTTCCGTCATCCGGGGCCAGAAAACCAAAACCATCCGCGTGGCCTTCCACCCGCCCCTTAATCAAATCCAGTTTATCGACGATGCAAAGGGCGTTCTTGCGGTTGCGCATGATCTGGCCGTCGCGCTCCATGGCGCGCAGCCGGCGATGGAAAAAGTCCAGCTCTTCCTCGCCGATGTCAAGCAGTTCGACTAGCCCTTCCCCTCGCACCGGCACTCCTTGAGCGGTGAGCACTTGCAAGATGAATTCCCGGCTTGGCAGCGGGTTGGCGTAGGTTTCCCGCTCACGGTCGAGGTAGGGGTCTTGGAGTCTGAGTGGTTTCTTCATTATTTGACAAATAAAATGATTTCGATAAAATCCCGGTATCCCAAAAAGCGGGCCGAGATGGCGGAATTGGTAGACGC
>DOVS01000219.1 GCA_003519965.1 Betaproteobacteria bacterium | reverse complement strand
GCCTGTCACGCCGGGGGTCGCGGGTTCGAGTCCCGTCCACTCCGCCAGATAAGGGCGAACGGGGTTCGCCCTTTGTTATTTCCGGCGGAGCGGATAGCGCGGCCGGCGGCCCCGCCTTCACCTACACGATCTCATTGAGCGTTATTGATTTAAGCCATGTTAGCCGTCATTCGTGAGCGAGCCCAAGGGTGGATCGCAAAAGTCATTTTGGTATTAATTACCGTTCCATTCGCCTTGTGGGGAGTCGATTCTTACATTGGTCACGGTGGGGGAGAGACGGCGGTTGCGTCGGTGAACGGACGCTCCATTGGCGCACGCGAATTCGATCGGGCGTGGCGGGCGCAGCAGCGACGGTTAAGAGGAATGGTAGGCGCTAACGCGACCGACACTGTGTTGGATAATCCGGCGTTAAAGCGCAGCGTATTGGAACAGTTGATTAATCAGAAACTGTTATTGCTGCAAGCCGATCAGGCGCACTTGACGATTCCTAACGCCATGCTGGTCAGGGTCATCGCTAACTTTCCCCCCTTTCAGGAAAACGGTCATTTTTCCGATGCGCGTTATCGCGCTTTGCTGTCTCAGCAAAATATGACGCCTACCCTGTTTCAAGCGCAGGTGCGCCAGCAATTGGCGGTACAGCAATTATTGGGCGGTTTGGCAAAGGGGACGTCGATTCCGGCGGCCAGCGTCGATCGAATTATCCGCGATAGCGAGCAACACCGTATTGCTGCGGTGATGCGTCTTCCCGTAGCGCATTATTTAGCTCAAGCTAAAGTGAGCACTGCTGAAGTTAAGTCCTATTATGACCGCCATTCGAGCGAGTTTCGGCTGCCGCAGCAGGTGAGACTGGATTATCTGGTCTTGTCCCAAAACGCCTTAATGCAGAAGATCCACGTCGACGCCGCCGTGCTGAAGGCTTATTATCAACAGCATCTGGCGCAATACCGCGTGCCGCAAGAACGACGCGCCCGCCATATCCTCATTAGCGTTCCCGAACACGCGACGGCCGCAGAAAAGGCGGCGGCGCGGACTAAGGCGCTCAAATTGCTGAAGGAAGCTCAGGCGCATCCTGCCAGGTTTGCGCAATTGGCGGCGGCTAATTCCCAGGATCCGGGATCTGCGCGGAAGGGCGGCGATTTAGGATTTTTTACGCGCGGAGAGATGGTTAAACCGTTTAGCAGTGCGGTGTTTTCTATGCGCAAGGGAGAAATCGCCGGACCCGTCGCGTCGAAATTCGGTTTCCATATCATTAAACTAGTCGCTGTTAAGCCGGCGCACACCCGTTCTTTCAACGACATGAAAGCGGAGATCGCTTTCGCGATCAAGAAGCAAAAAGCAGCGACGGAATTCGCGGATTTGGCGGATAAGTTCAGTAATACGGTGTACGAGCAGGCCGATAGCCTCCAGCCGGCGGCGCGGCAATTGAAACTACCGATTCTCCATAGCGGCTGGATCGCCAAGGGAGAAACGGCGCCAGGATTACTAGGGAATCCGCGGTTGGCAAAAGCGATTTTTTCGAGCGACGTGTTGAAAAACAAGCATAATTCCGAAGCGATCGAGGTTGCGCCGAATACCTTGGTTTCGGTGCGGGTTACCATCGTTAAGCCGGCGCGTATACAGTCATTGGCGGAAGTCGGCGCTCAGTTGACGCAGCACTTGCGCCGCGAGAAAGCGGCCGCGTTGTCCGCGGCCCAAGGACGCACATGGCTGGCGCAGTTGCGTCGGGGAAAAACGATTGCTGGGATCGCGTGGGGAGCGCCGCTGGCCTTTTCTCGGCGGCAACCGCCCCCTGGGGTGAGTGTTCGTCTCTTACAGGCGGTTTTCAAGGCGGGAGCTCAGCGATTGCCTGCCTATGTCGGCGTTGAAGAACCGGCTAATGGGTATGTGCTCGCGCGGATCACTGCGGTTAAAGCGCCCGCACGTATTACGGCGCCGCAAAGAAAAGCTTATGCTAAGGAAGTAGCCGGTATGATGGATCGAGCGGTTCTATCCGCCTATTCCAGTAGTTTAAGGAAGCACGCCAAGATTAAAATCAAGCAGAAACCAGCGGCGATCGCTACGTCCTGAGCAACTGCTACACACGGAATGCGCGTGTGCCCAGAGAGGCGAGATGTTCCATCACATGCCGCGCGATATCATTGAGCGGTACGACTTCATCGACGCCACCGGCCGCGATGGCTTCCTTGGGCATGCCGAAGACGACGCAACTGGCTTCGTCCTGGGCGAAGTTGTAAGCGCCTGCTTGTTTCATCTCCAGCATTCCCGCCGCGCCGTCTTTTCCCATCCCTGTCAAAATAATGCCGATAACATTGTTACCGGCGTTATTCGCCGCCGAGCGGAATAACACATCCACCGAAGGACGATGACGGTTAACCGGCGGCCCGTCGTTGAGTTCCGTGACGTAATTCGCGCCGCTGCGTTTTAGCAACAAGTGGGAATGGCCCGGGGCAATATAGGCATGCCCTGGCAGGACGCGTTCACCGTCCGCCGCTTCTTTCACCGAAATCCGGCATAATCCGTCCAGCCGCTTGGCAAACGCGTTAGTAAACGCTTCCGGCATATGCTGGGCGATTAAAATACCGGGGCAATCGGAGGGAAGCTTGACGAGAACTTCTTTAATGGCTTCGGTGCCGCCGGTAGAAGAACCAATAATAATGAGTTTCTCCGTGCTGGAGATGGTGTTGGCGAGGGACGGCAATACAGCGTCGGCAGTGTAGCGTTCTTCAATTTTGGCGTATGGTGTCGCTTTTACTTTGGCGGCGGCGGCGGCGCGTATTTTTTCCGCAATATCGTCGGTGTATTGTTGTAATTCTCGCGAAATATCGATTTTCGGTTTAGTGATAAAGTCAACGGCCCCTAATTCCAACGCGCGCAAGGTGATCTCGGATCCCCGGTCGGTGAGGGATGAGATCATGACGACCGGTGTTGGGCGTAAACGCATGAGCTTTTCTAGGAAATCGAGTCCATCCATTCTTGGCATTTCGATATCCAACGTCAGCACATCGGGATTGCGCGCCTTAATCATTTCGCGCGCCACGATGGGGTCCGGCGCTGCGCCGACTACGCGCATATCCGCCTTGCTATTGATAATGTCCGTCAGCAGCTGACGGATTAATGCGGAGTCGTCGATAATCAGTACTTTAATCGGCATGCATCACCCTTGTTCTTGTTCAATGAAAGTTGTCGTCTTCTGGCTAGAATAGCTCGATGTCTCCTTCAATCGGAGTGTAACGTAGACGCGAACTGTACTCTTTTTCCCGGTCGAAAATCGTATCGTTGTGAATATTGCGCAAGCGCTTCACTAGCACTTTCCCCGTTTGCGGGAAAAAATAGACTTTTCGCGGGTGTAGTCCTTCCAAGTCTTTTGCCACGATCTTGATTTTTTCGTTTTTTAGGTATTCGACGGCGAACACTGAGTTGCGCTGGCCAATGTTGTGTATGGTGAAGTGGCGCATGACGTTGCCTCCACCAAATAGCTTGGCTTCTAAATTTTGCCGCTTAGCGCCCAGTTTAATCAATTGGTTGACGAGCATTTCCATGGCGTAAGTGCCGTAGCGCATCGAATTACTTAACGGGTCGCTGCTTTCTTGTCCTTCCGGCAGCATGAAGTGGTTCATTCCGCCGATACCGTTGTTCCGGTCACGAATACATGCGGCGACGCACGAGCCCAACACCGTGACGATCAACATGTCGCGGCGTGTGACGTAATATTCACCCGGCAGAATTTTGGCCGCTTCGGTATCGAAATGGCGGTCAAAATAATGGTTGGGCGCAAGAACTTCTTCGTAGGCGTGGTCAACCATGGGCGGTTAGCTGTTGTTTACCGTGCATGCGGGTTAATGGAATAATCCTTGTGGGTAATCTCATAAACGGTTTTCCCCAGCGGCTTAAATAAATCGCTGGCATGGTTAAAACTTTCGGAATGGCCGGCGAACAGCAAGCCGTCGGGCTGCAGCAAGGGAACGAATTTCTGTAATATCTGGTATTGTGTTTCCTTGTCGAAATAAATCATCACGTTGCGGCAGAAAATGGCATCCAGCGGCCCGCGGATCGGCCAGTCGTTGTCCAGCAAGTTGATCTGCCTAAACGTCATGAGACGGCATAGCTCTTTCCGCACCCTGGCCGTTCCTTCGTACGGACCGGTTCCGCGCATAAAGTAGCGTTTGAGTTTGTCGTTGGGCATCTTTTCCACGCGCTCCAGGGGGTAAATAGCCTTTTGTGCTTTTATCAGTACATTGGTGTCTAGGTCGGTCGCCAATATTTTGACCGGCGGCGTCAGCGTGCCGAAAAGATCGGCCACGGTCATGGCGAGGGAGTAAGGTTCTTCCCCGGTCGAGGCGGCGGCGCACCAGATGGTCAACGGGGGATTTTTCATGCGCGGCCGGAGGTGGTCGGCGAGAATGGAAAAATGGTGCTCTTCCCTGAAAAACGCCGTGAGGTTGGTGGTCAGCGAGTTAACGAAGGCTTCCCATTCCTGAGGGTCGTTGCGTTCTAGTTTGGCGAGATAGTCGGCGAAACTCGTGAGCCGGTTAGCGCGCAGACGCCGGGCCAAGCGGCTATAGACCATATCGAACTTCTGCGGGCCGAGCGAAATGCCGGCATGGTCGTAAATAAGTTTACGTATCCGGTCGAAATCCTGATGGGTAAATAAGAAATCGCGCGCTTCCGTATTGTTTGCCATAAATATAATTCACTCTCACCTACAAACAAGCGTAGTGTTAAAAATGCCGGTGGGTGGCGATTTCTCATGCCGTGGTGCTTAGGCCTCGGCGTGTTTCGCCGCGTCGTCGTCCATTAGCGCCATTTCCGGGCTGTTCATCAATTTTCCGATATCGACGAGGATGAGCATCCGGTCGTCGACCGTTCCGAGCCCCGTCAGCAATTGGGCGTCCATTATCGAACCGAGTTCCGGGGCGGGGCGGATTTGCTCCGGCGAGAGGGCGATCACATCCGATACGCTATCCACGACCATGCCAACGATCCGGTAATTAACATTGAGGATAATAACCACTGTAAACTGGTTGTATTCGGGTTCTCCCAGGCTAAATTTAATCCGCATATCGACGATGGGCACGATAATCCCGCGCAGATTAATGACGCCCTTAATAAACTCCGGCGAATTAGCGATGCGGGTAACCGCCTCGTATTCATAGCCCCGGATTTCCTGTACCTTCAGAATATCGATACCGTACTCTTCCGCCCCCAGAGTAAAGGTTAAATATTCCTGGATGCGGTTCGTCGTGACTTCATCCGTGGTTTCTTGTGTCGCTTCCGGCGCCATCGACCGTCTCCTCGTCTTTCCGTCAACCCTGGCTTAGCCTGACCAGGGATGAAATATCCAAAATGAGGGCGACCTTGCCGTCTCCCATGATGGTTGCGCCGGAAATACCGGCGACCTTGCGGAAATTGGTTTCCAAACTTTTAATAACGACTTGGTGCTGGCCGACGAGTTCATCCACGAATAGGGCGACTTTTTTGCCTTCCGCTTCCACCAGCACCAAAATGCCGTCCTGGGGCTCCGTCACCACGGGTTTGATATTGAATACATCGTGAAGCGACAAGAGGGTGACGTATTCGCCTCGAACATAAACCACCCGCCCCCGCCCGGAAACAGTTTTAATGTCTTCCGCTCGGGGCTTCAGCGATTCGACGATATAAGTGAGCGGTGTAATGAAAATGTCCCCCCCCACCGATACCGACATGCCGTCCAGAATAGCAAGCGTCAACGGAAGACGGATAATAATACGAGTGCCGGCTCCGTTGTGCGACTCCATTTCAATGCGGCCGCCCATACCGTGGATAATGTTTTTCTTGACCACGTCCATTCCGACCCCACGGCCGGAAACATCGGTGACGACCTCCGCCGTGGAGAAGCCGGCTTCAAAAATAAGCTGCCAGACTTCTTGGTCCGGCATCGTGTCGCTTACCGGGATGCCGCGTTCTTTTGCCTTGGCGAGAATTTTCTCGCGGTCCATTCCTGCGCCGTCGTCGATGACTTCGATGACGACATTTCCGCCTTGATGGGAGGCGCGCAGGGTAATCGTTCCCTTGGCCGGTTTACCGGCGGCGAGGCGTTTTTCCGGCGATTCGACACCGTGGTCTAGGCTATTGCGCACTAGGTGGGTTAACGGGTCGGAGAGTTTTTCGATTAATCCCTTGTCGAGTTCAGTGCCTTCGCCGACCGTTTTTAATTCCACCTGTTTATTGAGTTTAGAGCTGAGGTCGCGCACCACACGAGGGAAGCGGCTGAAAACGAAACTGATCGGCATCATGCGGATCGACATCACGCTTTCTTGCAAGTCTCTGGTGTTATGCTCTAGCTGGCTGAGCGATACCTGAAGGGTCTCATGTACATCGGGAGGCAGTTTGCTCGCCGTTTGCGCCACCATCGCTTGGGTGATCACCAGTTCTCCCACTAGGTTGATGAGCTGATCCACTTTTTCCACGCTGACGCGAATGGATTCGGTTTGCGCCGCCGGGGCGGCTTTGTCGCCGCCGCGCTTGCCGGGAGACGCCGCGTCTCCCTTTGGTCCCGCTTCGCGGCGGCCCGCGCCGCCGCCCGACGCGGCGGCGGGCGCTGTTTCCTTGGGCGGCTCGATCTTTTCGAAGAAGCCATAACCTTGCGCCTCTTCCTCGGCGGTTTTCCTAACGGCGTCTACATCGGTGAAAAAACCATAGCCTTGCTCCGTTTCCTCCTCGGGTGGGGCGATGTCGGTGAAGAATCCGTAGCCTTGTTCTTCCTCATCCGGTGCCGGTGCGGCGGATTCGATCACGACATCCGTGGGTTGAGCGAAGAAATCAAAGAGCTCGCGGATCGCTTCCTCGGGCGCGGCGGTGGTTAGGGCGAACCGCCATACCGGATGCTCGGCGGAACCTTCCGCCAAGATGTCGACGGAGCCAAGTTTTCCCAGCTCGGCCGCCATGTTTTCCATGTGAACGCCGTGCTCCGTCGGGCTGGACGATGGTGTAAAGGTGATGGTGTAGCGCTGCTCCGGGGCGGTCGCCGTGTCGGCCGGCGGCGTGCTTTCCGGCGGTTGCGCCACCTTGGCCGGGGCGGCGGATTCGTCGCTGTGCTGCCAACGGGTCAGTTCTTCGCAGACGCCGCGCGCCGCCTCGGCATCGCTTTCCTCGTCGTTTTGATGGGCGGCCAATTGATCCTTGAGAATGTCTCCCGCCCTAAGAAAGACATCCACCATATCTTTTTGCAAGGCCAGTTCGCCATTGCGGATGCGGTCGAGGAGGGATTCCAGAATATGGGTAACCTCGGCGATGTCGGTGAAGCCGAATGTTGCGCTTCCTCCCTTAATCGAGTGGGCGGCGCGGAAGATGGCGTTTAAATCTTCTTGCTCGGGGGATTCAATGTCGAGACTGAGCAGGAGATTTTCCATATTACTCAAATGTTCTCCGGCCTCTTCGAAGAACACCTGATAAAATTGGCTCATGTCCACGGTCATGGCGGCTACCCTTTAGGAGGAGTTAGTGTGTGCTTGCGCATGCCCCATCAGTACATGGCATGCCATGTTATCCAATAACTTTTTTGACCACCTCCAGCAATTTTTGCGGGTCGAACGGTTTAACTAGCCAACCGGTAGCCCCCGCCGTTTTACCCTGCGCCTTCATCCCATCGCTAGACTCGGTCGTGAGCATCAAGATGGGAACTGTTTTGTATTGGGCGAGGGCGCGCAATGATTTAATTAGCGTTAGACCATCCATTTTCGGCATGTTTTGGTCGGACAGAATGAGGTTGAATGGCTTTGTTTTTGCCTTCTGTAGGCCATCCATGCCATCAACCGCCTCCACCACATCGTATCCTGCTCCCTTCAACGTGAAGGCAACCATTTGTCGAATCGACGCGGAATCATCTACGGTGAGTACAGATTTTGCCATGGGTCTCTGGCTCCCATTCTATTGGTGATTTGGATTAATTCTAGCGGAGTATTGCCGCCAAGAATGTAAATTATCTGTTAAATCTAAGAACTGCCTTTAACTATAGCGCATAGTCTACAATCACTTCGTTGCCGTTTCCAACAAAACGAATGTTTTTACAAAGGCCTTTGACCAGAGGGATACCGCGTCCATAGGGCTGAACGTTGTGCGATAAATCCTGGTTGAGGTGAGGAAGGAAGTCGAATCCCGGACCGCTGTCTTTCACGCAAATCCGCAAGATTCGCCGGTTTTTGATGATCAGCTGTTCCACTTGGGTTTCGATTTCTCCGTGGTGTAAGTTTTCCAGTCTTTCTTGGCGTAGCGCGAGGTATTGCTCAAAACCGCCCGGCGTCGCCTTAACGGATGAGTCTAGATGCAACAGGCCGTGATCCAGCGCGTTATTGTATAGCTCGGAAATAATCAAAACGACCCGATCGCACTTGGTCTTCTCGATTTCCATCGCTTCTAAGTGGTGGAGCAGGAGCGGGGCGAGGTCGAGGGTTTTGGCGACCGCGGCGCCGATCGTGAGTTGGCAGCGCCAGGGACCATTGTGTCCCGTCGCCGGCTGCGGCGCCAGCGCTTCCAGCTTGGCCGGATAGTGAAGCTGCGTGCAATCGATCATGACCATGGAGATATCGTCATGGGCGGCGTTGCTTTCCATATGTTCCCGTACCGCCGCGACCAAGGCGGCAAAGCGCGGTTTTGCCGGGACGGACGTCAGTATTTCCAGGAAGCGCGCCTTGCCGAAGGGCGTTCCCTTGCTATTCTCGATTTCAAGCAGGCCATCGGAGCAGATGATTAATTGGCATGACGTTTTCCAATGGAAAATCTCCGTGCGGGGATCGAATGTTTTTGCATCAAGAATGCCCAGAGGTAAGTGCCGGGGCGCGAATTGATGCAGTATCTCTCCTGTCGCGGACAGCAGCACCGGGCCGGGATTGCCGCCGTTCCACACCTCGATGGTTTTTTCCCGGTAGCTGAAGCAAGCGAGGACGGTGGAAATAAAACGCTCGGTCGGGATCGTGCCGCTCAGCCGCCGGTTCATTTCCTCGGCGATATGGGCGACGTTAAAGCCTTTATCCGCCATGCCGTAAAATATCTGGATAACCGGCAATAGGTTAAGCGCGGCGGGCAGACCGTGGCCGGTGGCGTCCGCCAAGATCACGTATAAATTGTTATTATGAGAGCGGGTGGCGGCGACCGTGTCGCCGCAGAAGCGTTTCGCCGGAGACACCCAATAGCGCAGCGCCGGGTCGTTCAGCGATTCGGTATGGATCATGCGCTTCATCAACGTATAGGCGGTGCGTTGCTCCTCTTCCGCTTCTCTCTGGTAGGTTTGCAGTTGCTGGGCGTTTTCCTCCAATTGGCGCTGCATCCCGGCGATACGGCGCATGACGTTGATTTTGGCTTCCAGCAGCAACAGGTTGAGCGGTTTGGGTAAATAATCGTCGCCGCCAATACTCAGGCCGTGCGCTTGCTCCGCCTCCTCTGTCTTGGCGCTAATGAAAATAATCGGCACCCAGTGATGTTGGCTGATTTCGCGTATTTTTATTGCCGCCTGATAGCCGTCCATGACCGGCATGACCACATCCATCAACACCATGTCCGGTGCGGCGCACTCGAACTGTTTCACCGCTTCCACTCCATTTCTAGCGAGTAGGGGCGTGTGGCCGAGCGTGGAAATAAATTTGCTGATGAGAAGCAAGTTGGATTCGGCGTCGTCCGCGACGAGAATCTTGAGTCTTTGCTGTACGGAGTCCTGGGGGGCGGAGGTAAGACGCATGCCGTGCGCGCGTGAATTAGCGGGGTTGGCTGGGGGATCGATAGAATCGCGTGGCTGCTGTCATCGGATGGTGAAGAGTTTGTGGAAATTGGCGACATCCAGCACCTGCTTGACCGTGCCGCGGCAATTCGCCAGGACCAGCGACTTATTGGCCGCCTCTACGCGCTCCTTCAATAAGAGCAACATACCCAGCGCCGAACTGTCCAGATAATCCACCGCCTTCATATCGACTTCGATGGAGTGAATCTCGTGGTCGTTCAATGGGCCGTCGTAGCTACTGCGGAAGGCTCGCTGGGAGTTGAAATCGAATCTTCCATCCAGGCTAATGTGCGCGATTCCTTCGTTAATCGCTACGGTTACGTTGAGCGTCATGGCGTTTGACTTCCTGTCATTGAGAAAAATTCGATTCAATAGGCGGCGCGCCGTCTAAAACAGTTCGATATCACCCGCCGTCATTTGTTCTTGCGCCACGGGATTGTGCCGCACTTTCTCGATCAGCGTGGTGGCCTCGACGATCGCTTGCTTAAATTGTTTCAGGTGCTGGTGACATTCGATGCTAGCTTCTTCGTAGTCCTCGCCTTCTTTGAGATCGCCGATTGTCGCGATGCTGGACATAATCGACTGCATCGCGCCGATGCGCTGGTCGATATGGTTGATTAACTGGCTGGTGAGATCTTGGAATTGCAGGGAAGTGACCGCGGTGCCCACGTCTTGCTCGACTTGTTCGCCGATTCGCTTAAGCTCCTCGACCGAGACTTCCATTTCCTGGTTTAGGGTCTGGATATTATCCATCATTTCCTGGACGCGGGTCTTCGAGCGCAGGGCGAAATTCATGTCCCGCGACGCCAATGCGTTGATTTCGCTTTCCGCCGAAGCGACGGCTTGATGGACGCTCGTCATGTGGTTGCGAATTTGATCGCTGAACTGGTTGGAGCGAGTGGATAAATCGCGCACTTCGTCCGCCACCACCGCGAAACCTCTGCCCGCCTCGCCGGCGCGCGCCGCTTCAATCGCCGCATTCAGCGCTAGCAGGTTGGTTTGCTTGGAAATGGATTCTATTTCACCGAGTATATTGAGAATATCCTCCACCTCGGCGGATACGCTGTCCATGATTTCCACGAGGCGCATGGCGGATTTACTGGTTTCAATGGTGGATTCCACAAACATAGATAGGGTTTCCGAGGTTTCCCCGACGAACTTTTCAAAGCTAACGTCGCTCGGCTGCTGCGGCGGCGCGGCATTGTCTTCATCCTCTTCATTTTCGCCAGCGGCCGGCGCTTGCTCCGGATGAGGCTGCCGGCTGGTCAACCGCAGGGAGATTTGCTGCTGGTTGCGATTTTGGCTTTCCATGCTGGTGAAGCTATTAATCAATTTGCCGATGGCGTCCGACAAGATATCCCGCACCCGGTGCAATTCGTCTTGCGCGAGTTGAAACTGGCTATTGTATTCTTCGGATAACTCCTGAAATAGCTGGCGCGTATCGTGCGTCAGGTCGGTGACCTCCCGGTTGATTTCCCGCCATCGCGCTTCGTCCTTGTGGCGGCTGGCGGCAAGCACCCAGTAGAGGATGACCGTCCAGCCGATATAAATCACGCCGAATACTGCGATAAGAGCGATATGCGAAGGGGAGAGTAAGTGGTCGACGCCGAAGAGGTAGACGACGACGCCGATCCCGGCGACGAGTAACAATAGCCCCGCTAGCGCGGCTTTACCAAACGGAATCAGGTTTTTGAGTGTGTGAGGCATCTTATTAACGTTGGTCGGGATTCGCCGCCGCGCGCAAGCGCCACGCGATTCCCGCAGCCTTTATCCTATTCCGAAATAACCCGAGTTTGAATTATGGCTGCTCTCCGCCGCAAATACAATCCAATGATTTGACAGACGATATTTTCCTTGCGGGCGTTAGTCGGGATCGCCCAGGGCCGTCGTATTGAATCCGCCGTCCACGTAAGTGATTTCTCCGGTAATGCCGCTGGCCAGATCGCTGCACAGAAAGGCGGCGGCGTTGCCCACTTCCTCGATCGTCACATTGCGCCGTAGCGGGGCGTTTTTCTCGTTGTATCCCAGTAACTTATTGAAATCGGCGATACCCGAGGCGGCCAGGGTCTTAATCGGGCCTGCCGAAATGCCGTTGACGCGAATGCCCTTGGGGCCAATGCTTTGCGCCATATAGCGGACATTAGCTTCGAGGCTCGCTTTGGCGAGGCCCATAACGTTGTAATGGGGAACCGAGCGTATCGCGCCGAGGTAGGTGAGGGTCAGCAAGGCGGCGTTCCTGCCGTGCATCATCGGCAGTCCCGCCTTGGCGAGGGCGGTGAAACTGTAGGAACTGATGTCGTGGGCGATCTGGAAATATTGGCGGTTGACCGCGTCGAGATAATCGCCGTCGAGGGCTGCTTTAGGGACAAAGGCGATGGAGTGCACGATGCCGTCCAGGCCATCCCAGTGCTCCCCCAGGGCGGCGAATAAGCGCTCGATTTCATCGTCGCTGCCGACATCGCAGGGAAACAGCAACGCGCCGCCGAGACCTTGCGCGAGCTCCGTGACCCGGTCTTTTATTTTTTCGTTCTGGTAAGTATAAGCCAGTTCCGCGCCTTCGCGCCGCATCGCCTGGGCAATGCCGTAAGCGATGGAGCGGTTGCTGATGAGCCCGGTAATTAAAATACGTTTATTTGCCAAAAATCCCATAGCGTTCCCTTATGTGTGAATGCCGGCGATAGTGGGGGGCGGCCCCCGTAGTTTGCGGGATTATACCCCAAATTTTTTTATTGCCGCCTAGCTCGGCGGGAAGCGCTAGGCTTGCGTTGGCGGCGGCATGGGATAAAATCGTCGGCAATGAAATTTTTTGCCGGCCTATCGTTGCTGCTTGCCTTGCTGCTCGGCGGATGCGGCGGCGCTCCATGGAACGACCCCTACCCTGCCGCGGACGCTGGGAAAAATATTCTTTACACCGCGTTTACCGGCCGTCCCAAACATCTCGATCCCGCGCGCTCCTATAGCGCCGACGAGGGCGTATTCATCGCGCAGATTTATCAGCCGCCGCTGCAATACCAGTATTTGAAACGGCCCTATACGCTCATTCCCGATACCGCCGCCGCGGTTCCCAAGCCGGTTTACTACGCCGCCGACGGCGGCCGGTTGCCGGACAACGCGCCCGCGGCGCAGGTCGCCTATAGCGTTTACCGAATCCATCTCCGGCGGGGCGTATTCTATCAACCGCATCCGGCGTTTGCCCGGGATAGCGGCGGCAAGCCGCTATACGTCCATCTGACGGCGGCGGAATTGGCCTCCATCCACACCCTGTCCGATTTTAAGCAGACCGGCGCCCGCGAGCTCATCGCCGCGGATTATGTTTACGAGATCAAGCGGCTGGCGGATCCTCGGCTGCAATCGCCCATTTTCGGCTTGATGAGCGGCTATATTGTCGGCCTTAAAGCGCTTCGCCGCACACTGCGACAAGCGTTGGCTAAACGTCCCGCCGCCGAACGGGATCGTTATCTGGATTTGAATCGTTATCCGCTGGCTGGCGCGCGAGTGACCGGCCGCTATAGCTATCGCATCAAAATCTACGGTAAATATCCCCAGTTTCGTTATTGGCTGGCCATGACGTTTTTCGCGCCGGTGCCATGGGAGGCAGTGGCTTTTTATTCCCAGCCCGGCATGGCGGCGCGCAATCTCAGCCTTGACTGGTATCCGGTCGGCACCGGCCCTTACATGCTGACGGTCAACGATCCCAACCGGAAAATGGTGCTAACGCGCAATCCCAATTTCCACGGCGAGACCTATCCTCGCGAAGGCGCGCCGGGAGACCGCGCCGCCGGGCTGCTGGCCGATGCCGGCAAGCCATTGCCGTTTATCGGAAAAATTGTATTCACCTTGGAAAAGGAAAGCATTCCCTATTGGAACAAATTCCTGCAAGGATATTACGACGCTTCCGGCATTGCCTCCGACAGCTTCGATCAGGCGGTGAAAATCGGCGCAGAGGGCGGCGCCGAAGTCAGCCCGGCGATGAAGGCGCGCGGCATTCGCTTACTGACCTCGGTTTCCCCCAGCGATTATTATATAGGGGTCAATATGCTCGATCCGCTGATCGGCGGCTATTCCGCGCGGGCGCGCAAGCTGCGCCAGGCGATTTCCATCGCGTTAAACTTCGAGGAGTATATTGCGATTTTCGCCACTGCCGCGGTGTGGCGGCGCAAGGACCGATTCCTCCCGGGATTTTCGGTTATCGCGGCGGCAAGGCGGGAATCGACCCCTATGTTTACGATTGGGTTAATGGCCGGCCACAGCGTAAATCCATCGAATACGCTAAACGGTTGCTGGCCGAAGCCGGTTATCCCGGCGGCCGCGACGCTAAAACCGGGCGGCCGCTGTTACTGTATCTCGACACCACTTCCACTGGCGTCGGCAGCAAATCGAGTCTCGATTGGATGCGCAAGCAATTCGCCAAGCTGAATATCCAGCTGGTGGTGCGCAGCACCGACTGGAACCGTTTTCAAGATAAGATCCGTAAAGGCGCCGCCCAGTTGTTTTATTATGGCTGGAACGCCGACTATCCCGATCCCGAGAATTTCCTGTTCTTGCTGTACGGCCCGAACAGCCGGGTGAAGGACAACGGCGAGAATTCCTCCAATTACAACAACCCCGAGTACAATCGGTTATTCGCGCAGATGAAAAATATGGGCGACGGTCCCGCGCGCCAGGCGATTATCGACCGCATGGTGGCCATTGTACAGCGCGACGCACCGTGGTTGGGGGGATTCCATCCCAAGGATTTCGCCTTGTACCATTCCTGGCTACACAACGTGAAACCCAACCCGATGGCCCGCAATAATCTTAAATACCAGCGCATCGATGTCGCGTTGCGCGAACGCCGGCGCCGCCGGTGGAACACGCCGCGCTGGCAGCCGTTGCTATGGGCGGCGCTGTTGCTGGCGCTGGTGCTGACGCCGGCGGTCGTTGCCTATCGGCGGCGCGAGCGCGCCGCCCCGCATCCAGGAAGCGAGGACGAATGATCGCCTATATCGTGCGCCGGGCGCTTTACGCCATCCCGATTCTCATCGGCGTTAACCTGCTCACGTTCGCCCTCTTTTTTATGGTCAATACACCGAACGACATGGCGCGCATTCACCTCGGCGTCAAGCGGGTGACGCCGGCGGCGATTACCGCCTGGAAACGCGAGCACGGCTATGACAAACCGTTGCTGTGGAATGCCGCGGCGCACGGCGCCGCTAAGTTGACCGACACCATCTTCTTCGAAAAATCGGCGCGTATGTTCGTTTTCCATTTTGGGCGTTCCGACGATGGCCGCGACATCGGCCGCGAAATCAAAGCCCGCATGTGGCCGAGCTTAGCGATTGCGTTGCCGGTCTTCGCGGTGGGGCTGGCGGTGAATATCACCTTCGCCTTGTTGCTGGTGTTCTTCCGCGGCACGTATCTGGATTTCTGGGGCGTGGTGCTATGCGTGGCGATGATGTCCATCTCCAGCCTGTTCTACATCATCGTCGGCCAATATCTCGTGGGCAAGATGTGGCGGCTGACGCCCATTTCCGGCTACGCGGGCGGTCTGGAGGCGGTTAAGTTCGTTATTCTTCCGGTAGCGATCGGGATCGTGAGCGGCATCGGCAGCGGCGCTCGCTGGTATCGTACAATTTTTCTCGAGGAAATCGCCAAGGACTACGTGCGCACCGCGCGCGCCAAGGGCCTGTCAGAACGCGATGTGGTGATCAAGCATGCCCTGCCCTCGGCGATCCTGCCACTGGTTAGCTATATCGGCCCGGCCATGGCGCGG
>DOVS01000328.1 GCA_003519965.1 Betaproteobacteria bacterium | reverse complement strand
CGGCTTCGGCGACTTGTCCGGCAACGATCCAGAGTCGCCCCGCACAGGAGGGTTCGGCGAATGCGCAGGCCGGGGTAAGCACCGCGGCGTTATCCGGCCAGGATTTCGACACCGCCTTAACGGCGGGTGCGGGCATGCCCGCCAGCGTAACATTTAATGGGTTGGGTCGGGTCGTGAATATTGGTTCCGATCTGACGCGAGTCGACGTGGTGAGCGCTGTGCTGACGCCTGCGGAAGGTATGCGCCGGCTGGTAATTATGGTGGCCGCGGGCGGGCTGATTCGCTTGTGCCGCCCCGACATTACCTTGTCGTCCAACCCCCAGTCCTGTTCTTCTTAGAAGGAGCGGCGAATTGAAACGGAAACGCGCTAAACGGGGCATCGCCAATGGTTTCGTTTTATTGGAAGCGCTGATCGCTATTTTGATCTTTTCCATGGGTATTTTAGCGCTGATGGGATTGCAAGCGGCGTCGATTAAGAACACGGTGGAGGCCAAATACCGGACGGACGCGAGCTTTCTCGCCAATCAAATCGTCGCCCGCATGTGGGTGGATCAGGCGAATATCGCGAGCTATGCGCACCATGCGACCGGCGCGTCGTGCAATCCGAGCGGCAGCGCGTCGACTTACGCCAAGGTGACGAGTTGGCTCAACCAAGTCGCCGCCGCCTTGCCCGGCGCCAGCGCCGCCCATCAACAGATTGCGGTGGGGACGAACCACTTGATTACGGTGAGGATTTGCTGGAAAAGCCCCCAGGAAACCTCTTATCACAATTACGTCACGATCACTCAAATCAACTGACGCCGGGGACGATATGGGCCGCCAGAAGGAAATGAAACAGCGCAGCGCCGGCTTTAGCTTGGTGGAATTAATGGTGGGTATGGTGATCGGCTTGCTAGGCGTGCTGGTGATTATGCAAGTATTTACCGCGTCCGAGTCCCAGAAGCGCACCACTAGCGGTGGGGCGGATGCGCAGATGAACGGCGCGATCGCATTGTATACGGTAACACGGGATATCAGCATGGCGGGCTATGGCCTGACTTCCGCCCAATCGGGGTTCGATTATTTCGGCTGCACCATCCGCGCCTATAATGCGCTGGCGCCGTCTCCCGGCACTTTTAATTTCAGTCTCGTGCCTCTAAAAATCGACCAGGGCGCCGGCGGCGCGCCCGACGAGATCGAAGTGACCTATGGCAGTTCGGACGGCCTGGCGGTGGGGGTTCCCTTCGACCAGCAGTCCGGCGCGTCGGCAAATTACAAAATACAAAACGGTACGTTACGCGATAGTTTTCAAATCGGGGATTTGGTGATCGCCGTGGAGCAAGGAAAGGACTGTAGCTTGGCGCAGGTGACGGGATTGCCGGGCAGCGCCGCGTGCGCGGGGGGCAGCGGCTCGGGGCAAACCGATGTCGTCGTTCACAATGCGGGGAATTTTAAAAATCCGTATAAAAGCTGCAGCACGGTTAGCTCGAATTACAACAAACCTGGGGGACTGGGGATAACGTACACCAGCGGTCTATTGTTCAATATCGGGCCGGAGCCGGTGGTGAATAAATACGAGATCGACGACAATGCTCTCGAACTGAAAACCCGGTTTCCTTATGTGGCGTCGGAGGACAGCGATAACGACGGCTACAGCGATTACCAACTGGTTAACGAGGTTGTCGACTTACAGGCGGAGTACGGCATGGATGACGGGGTGGATAACGGTACGGTGTCCAACGCCACCTATGCGGCCAACGACGGCGTTATCGACGAATTCACCACCACGACGCCGGCGAACGCGACCCAATGGGGACAGTTGCTGGCGGTGCGCATTGGCCTGGTCGCCCGCAGCGGCGCGCGGGAGGTCGGTACGGTGACGACTAGCGCGCCCACGTGGGCGGGCGGCGCGTTCACGCATGTGACTACGTTGGCGGATTGGCAACATTATCGTTACAAGGTATTCGAGACCGTGACACCGTTGCGAAACATGATTTGGAGGCAATGATGGCGAGAAACGACGTTCATCCCGCGTTTCCCGTCCGTTTATCGCTGGCGCAAGCGCCTAGCCGCCAACAGGGCGTGGTGCTGTTTATCGCGCTGATCGTCTTGGTGGCGATGACGCTGGCCGGCATCGCGCTGGTGCGGTCGGTGGACACCACCAACCAGGTGGCGGGTAATTTGGCGTTTCAGCAAAGCGCGGTGCATTCCGGCGATGTGGGAATGGAGACGGCGGTGACTTGGCTGGCCAACAACAGCAGCGGCGCGTCGTTGTTTAATGACCAATTCGGCAATGGGTACGTCTCTCATCGCACGGACCCTTCGCCCGGCCAAAGCTGGAACGACTTCTGGACCAACAGCCTGGCGGCCAACAACGAAGTAAAAACCCTGACGGCCGACGCCGCCGGCAACACGGCCTCTTATATTATTCAGCGCCTGTGCTCGACGCAGGGCGATCCGGTCAACATCAGCACCGGTTGTTTGACCGACTTGTCTCAGAGCGGTAGCCAGGGAGGCAGCAAGGGTTCTGGGGTTGTCTCACTGCAAGGCGCGACCCAGGTTTATTATCGGATTACGACGCGGATCGCCGGCCCGAAAAACACAGTGGGCTTCGTGCAGTCCATCGTTTTGATGTGATGGGGCATGAGTAACAAAAGGAGAGGGCGCATGAAAACGCAACCGACTTCGCATAGGATTGCAGCGGCAATCTGGCTGGCCGCGCTGGCTTGGCTGGCCGCGCCGGATGTTCGGGCCGCGGTCACCGATCTTGCCACCACGCCCTTGGTGACCGCTTCCAGCGTCGCCGTTAAGCCGAATCTGATGTTCGTCCTGGACGATTCCGGCAGCATGGGGTGGACGGAGCTACCCGACAGCGTTTGGGGGGGAAGCAATTACGCCAGCGACCATTGCTACAAGAATAGCGCCTACAATAAGATTTATTATAATCCCAATATTACGTATGCCCCGGGAGTGGATAGCAGCGGCGCGAGCTTGGGAGACGCGACGTTTACCGCCGCGCGGGACGATGGTTACCATAGTTACGATTCCGTCACGGGGACGACGGATTTATCGGCGAGTTTTCGCGCATACGATTATGGCAGTGGGGCGCGGG
>DOVS01000231.1 GCA_003519965.1 Betaproteobacteria bacterium | reverse complement strand
GGGGGCGCTTTGTTCGGTTGGCATAGTGACTCCTTTCAAGGGGCGGCGGCTATTAGCCGGCGCCCGTAGCAATCGACAGGTCGGCGCGGAAAACGCGACGTTACCGCATCTTACGCCTTAGCGGGCGGATGTTATGATAAGCCTTGTCCATCGGGAGAGAAAATGACGGGTAAACGCGTGCTGATTACCGGCTGTTCCAGCGGCATCGGCTTATGCCTGGCGCAAGGACTGGCGGCGCGGGGGCACCGGGTGTTCGCCACGGCGCGCAAGGCGGAAGACGTGGCGCTGCTGGAGAAGCAGGGGCTGGAAAGCTTGCCGCTGGATTTGGCCGATTCCTCCTCCATCCGTCACGCGCTAGATGAGGTATTTTCCCGCACCGGCGGTGAACTGGACGCCCTCATCAATAATGGCGCCTACGGCCAGCCGGGGGCAGTGGAGGATTTGCGGCGGGAAGTGCTGCGGGAGCAATTTGAAACCAACCTATTCGGCGCTCACGAGTTGAGCGTCCGGGTCATCCCCGCCATGCGCCGCCAGGGACACGGCCGAATTATCCAAATTAGCTCGGTGCTGGGACTGGTCGTGTTACCGTATCGCGGCGCTTACAATGCCAGCAAATTCGCGCTGGAAGGGCTGAGCGACACCTTGCGTCTGGAGTTGCGCGGTAGCGGCGTTAGCGTATCGGTGATCGAGCCGGGGCCGATTATCAGTCGTTTCCGCGTTAACGCCCATCTCGCCTACCAACGGAATATCGACGCCGAGCATAGCGCCCATCGTGAAACCTACGCCGCCATGGAGCGGCGGCTGACGCATCCAGGCCCGGCCGCGCCGTTTACCCTGCCGCCCACGGCGGTGCTGGAAAAAGCGATTCATGCACTGGAGCGGCGGCGGCCTAAAATCCGTTATTACGTGACGTTTCCTACTTACTTGTTTGCCGTCCTCAAGCGCGTGCTGCCCCACGGTGCGTTGGATTGGGCGTTGCTTCGGGTGTCCCGGCGAGAGAACCGCTGAATAGGCCGCAGCGCCAAAACGCGTTATCATTTTCCTAATGCCGGGAAATGTAAATTGAGTCGCGCCGATTCGCGTATCGGCGGTTTAGCGCACTTCAACCGCGGAGGGAACGATATGGTTAAAGGAAAAAGAACGGAATCGCATCGGGATAGAAAGCTTCAGCGGCGCCACTTGATTTATTATTTGCGGGTATTCGAGCGGGACAGCGGGCGTTTAATCGGCCATCTCGTCGATCTTACGGCGGAAGGCATGATGCTGATTAGCGAGACGGCGCTGGCCACCGATAAGGTTTACGCCTTGCGAATGGCGTTGCCCGGCGAGGTTTTCGACCATGAGCAGTTCGACTTCACCGCCCGCAGTGTTTGGTGCCGCCCGGATGTTAATCCTAAGTTTTTCGATATTGGGTTGACGCTGCTGAACGTGGAGGCGAGGGATATCACCTGTATCGAGGATTTGATGCAGCACTACGGGTTTAACGACTGATCCGTTATTCCCGGCGGTTGTTCCGGTAAAACACGGCGGCAATGCCCGGCGGCGGTTTAAAACCGCCGGAGCAGGCTAGGCGGCTAGCCGGTCGATGAAACCCGGGTGTTTTGAATTTCTTCCTCCACCAAATCCAGCACCATCGTGTGCAGCTCCACATCGAACCATTCCCAAAATAGCTTGAGACTGCGGTTGGCCGGCCATAGCGCTTGATCCTCCACCCACGAGGCAAGCTCCATGCCGAAGAGCGTCTCAAAACGGTTGTCGATGAAGCGAACGCCGGCTTCCGGCTCGTCGAACGCCGGAATCAAGAGCGTAGTGCAATCGGTTCGCAAGGCGTCTAGCGTGAGATGATCGATATCTTCGCCGCAGGCGTGGGCTAGCCAGTCGAAAAACGGGGCCTTGGGGCGGATAATGGCGAGAGAACGATTGACTTCGTACATAGCGGTTCCTTGGATGGCGGATCGGTTCAGTATTCCACGGGCAGCGGGTCGAGGCTGCGCCACAAGTACCAGGTGGCGACGGAGCGCCATGGCTGCCAACATTCGGCGATCTCGCGTATTTTCAATTTGCTGATGGGCTGTCCCGCGGAGTAGTGGTTGCTCATCGCCCGCTGGAGGCCGATGTCGTCCAGCGGCAGAATATTGGGCCGCAGCAGGCTGAAGATGAGAAACATCTCCGCGGTCCAGCGGCCGACGCCGCGCACGCCGGTCAGTTCCTGGATGACTGTTTCATCGTCCAGCGCGCCCCAGCGCGCCGGTTGTAATGCACCGTCCAGGAAATGCCGCGCCAAGTCTTGCAAATATTCGATTTTGCGGCGCGATAGGCCGCAGCCTTGCAATGTCTCTGGGGTTGCCTCGTACAACGGTTGGGGCGCTATCTTGGGGACGGCGGCCGCCAGTTTTCGCCATACGCTGTCGGCGGCTTTGACCGAAATTTGCTGGCCGACGATGGAGCGCACCAAGGTGCTGAACGGGTCGCCGCGGCTTCTTAGGCCGGTGTGGCGGTATTGCTGGATCAGCCGCCGCAGCATCGGGTCGGCGGCGGCAAGCTCCGTGGTGGCCTGCGGCCAGTAGTCTGGGGTCATAGGGAAGGAAAAAAGGATGCGTCGGCTGTGCCGGTTGACTATCGCCAAGGCTCGGCGGATTACGCCGCCTGGACGGGAATGTGGGCGCGCTGCGCGGTAATGCGATTGTGTTCGTTAACGTAGACGAGCCGGGGCGCGAATTTCTGCAACTCCAGTTCATTGTAGAGCGCATAAGTGGCGATGATAACAATATCGCCTGGGCCCGCTTTATGGGCTGCGGCGCCATTGATCGAAATGACGCCGGAATCACGTTCCGCGCGGATGGCGTAGGTGCTGAACCACGCGCCATTGGTTACGTTGTAAATTTCTATTTGCTGGTATTCGCGGATATCCGCGGCGTCCAGCAGTGCTTCGTCGATGGCGCACGAACCCTCGTAGTGGAGTTCGGCCTGCGTAACCCGGGCGCGATGCAGCTTCGATTTGAGCATGGTTCTTTGCATGGGCGGCTCGCTCCCAACCGTAAATGGGGTGCCTATTATAAAGCGCTCGGTGGATCGAGACAAATCTCCAGGTTGTCGATCAGCCGGGTCGCGCCCAAGCGAGCGGCGGCCAGCGCGACCAAGCGGCGCTCTTGCGGCGCGGCGGCGCACAGGGTGTCGGCGGCGCGCAGAGATACGTATTCTACTTGCCAGCCGCGCGCCGCCAATTGCGCCGCCGCCGCCGCCTCGATGGCGGCATAATCGCGGCGGCCGGCGTCGAGTAAGCGGCGTATTTGGAGAAGTGCTTGATACAGTTGCGGCGCTTCTACTCGCTCGGCGGCGCGCAGATACCGGTTGCGCGAACTGAGCGCGAGACCGTCGGCGGCGCGCGCCGTTTCTCCGGCGGCGACGTGCAACGGCCAGTTCAACTGGCGCGCCATGAGGCGAAGGAGATGCAGTTGTTGGTAATCTTTCTTGCCGAATACCGCCGTTTGCGGCCGCACCAGGTTGAGTAATTTGAGCACCACCGTCGCCACGCCGCGGAAATGCCCTGGGCGGGAAGCGCCGCACAGCTCGCTGGCGAGCGGCGGCAGTTCGACAAAAACCTCTTGCGGTTCCGGATAGAGCTGCGCCGTGTCGGGAGCGAACACTACGTCGGCGAGGGATTCCAGCCGTTCGCAGTCCGCCGCCAGCGTGCGGGGGTAGTGAGCGAAATCTTCCGCCGGCCCGAATTGCAGAGGATTGACAAAAATACTGACCACGACGCAGGCGGCCTGCTGGCGGGCAAGCCGCACCAACGCCAAGTGTCCGTCATGCAGGTTGCCCATGGTCGG
>DOVS01000316.1 GCA_003519965.1 Betaproteobacteria bacterium | reverse complement strand
TTTTCCTTGCCCAAATACAGATAGGTTAATGGGCCAATTAGCACCGGTTTGGCGTCGATTTCTAGTGCGAGCGCTTCGTCGAGCTCCGCCAATAGCCATGCCGGATCGAGTGTAAACTGCGTGTCCGGGTGGAATTCCGGTACGATATAATGATAATTGGTGTCGAACCATTTCGTCATTTCCATTGCCGGCTGGTCTTGGGCGCCCCGCGCCAGCGTGAAATACTGAGCCAGCGTCAGCGGCGCGCCGCCGAAACCGAAGCGCGCGGGCGCGGCGCCCAGCAACGCCGTCATATTCAGCATTTGGTCATAGTAGGCGAAATCCCCGACTGGAATATGCGCAATTCCCGCCGCCTGCTGGACTTTCCAGTGCTGCGCGCGCAGGCTGCCGCCGACCGCGGCGAGTTGTTTTGCATCGATTTCCTCTCGCCAAAAAGCCTCCAGGGCCTTTTTTAGCTCCCGTTGCACGCCGATGCGGGGGAATCCCAAATTATGCGCGATTGTCATGTCGGTTCTCCATCGTTATTTGCATGCTGGCATGATGGGACGGTTTGTTCTATTATTCAAACTCATTTTATTCGCTGTTAGCATGAATTAAATTAATGCATCGCTCTGTCCTTGAATTGCGTCATCTACATACGTTGTTAGCGCTGGTGGAAACCGGCAGCCTTTCCCGCGCGGCCGCGCGCACCCATCTCACGCAGTCGGCGGTATCCCACCAAATCAAGTTGCTGGAAAACCATTACGGCGTGACATTGTTTGCACGGAAGACCCAGCCGCTGCATTTAACACCCGCCGGCCAGCGGCTGCACGCCTTGGCGGAGACGGCGATAGAACAAGTGCGGGACGCCGAGCGCGACATCTTCCGCATTGCCCGCGGCGAGGGCGGTAAGCTGCGCATCGCCGTGGAATGCCATACGTGTTTCGACTGGCTGATGCCGTCCATGGATAATTTTCGTGCGTATTGGCCGGAAATCGAGTTGGACTTGGTGTCCGGTTTTCATGCCGACCCGGTGGCGCTTTTGCTGGACGATCGCGCGGAGCTGGTTGTCGTGTCGGAAAAAAGACCGCGCCAAGGCGTGACCTACCATCCGCTATTCGGTTTCGAGATTGTTGCGCTGGTTGCGCATCAGCATGCTTTTGGCGTCAAGTCCATCCTGTTGCCGGGAGATTTCGCCAAGGAGACGCTCATTACCTACCCGGTGGCGGACGAGATGCTGGATATCGTCCGCCAGGTGCTGAAACCCGCCGGCATCGAACCGAAGCGCCGCACCGCCGAGTTGACCGCGGCGATTCTGCAATTGGTGGCGAGCCAGCGGGGAATCGCCGCGTTGCCGATATGGAGCGTGCAAAGCTATTTGGAGCGAGAGTATGTGCGTGCTAAGCGTATCGGTAAAAAGGGATTATGGAGCGAACTTTACGCCGCCGTTCCCGACGCGTTGTCCACCCAGGCCTATTTACGCGACTTTCTGGCGACGGTGCGCGCCACGAGTTTCAACGTATTGCGCGGCGTGACGCCGCTATCCGCTAGCGACGGCTAGGATGCGCGATGGCGAAATGGGCGTTAGCGCGTTTTCCGTGCGAGGCATCCGGGTGCGTTGACTTAATTCCCGAGGAATCGAGGTTTCCGTGAAGCGCTTTTGTCCTTATACTACGCACCGCGGTATCCGCGGTGCGTCATATTCCGTTGTTCAGAGGTAGTTGTGAAAATCGACCATTCAGGTTTCCTCAAGGGCGTCCATTTTATTCCTTCGCCCAACGTGGACGAACGCCCGCCAGAAATGCCTATTCGCTTACTGGTGATCCATAGTATCAGCTTACCGCCTCAGCAATTTGGCGGCGACGGGGTGATTCAATTTTTCACCAATCGGCTGGACCCGGCTGTTGATCCTTATTACACGGTAATCAAGGATCTCCGAGTTTCCGCCCATTTCCTGATCCGCCGAGACGGTGAAACGATACAATTTGCTTCGTGCAATCTGCGTGCGTGGCATGCCGGCCAGTCGGAATGGAATGGCCGCATTCGCTGCAATGACTTCGCGATTGGCGTCGAATTGGAGGGTAGTGATTACGTGGCTTTCGAGGACGCCCAGTACGACACGCTGGCCGAGTTGACTCAAGCGATTCGGGAAATTTATCCTATCCAGGAGATCGTCGGCCATGCCGATATCGCCTCGGGACGTAAAACCGATCCTGGCCCGTTTTTCGATTGGGCGCGCTATCGCGGCGCGGTGGAGTAACCGGGACCTCGGGCTTTGATTCGGGCGGCGGAACCGATTGTGCTTTCGCTATTTTTCCGGATAGCGTTTTCCAATGCGCTATTTACCTCTTTAAGCCATCATTAGCGTCACCGGTTGCCTTGCGTCGCTGTAATCTGCGCGCGTATCATCGTTTTTCCTCGCTCGATGGCCGATGACTCCCTTGCGGGAAAGGGTGCGATCGACCGACGGCGCCTTCTTTCTGAAAAAACCTATCGAAGGTTTATGTACTCATGAGCAAGATAGCTCACTCCTCACGGCCGGCGATTGCGGCATTGGCGGTACTGTCCGCCATATGGGGCTACAACTGGGTGGTGATGAAGAACGTGTTGCAGTTCTCCAGCCCGCTCGATTTCGCCGCCTTGCGCACGCTGTTGGGTGCGGCAGGCCTGTTTTTGGTGCTGGCGTGGAAACGCAGACCGTTGCGCCCGAAGGCGGTTCCTTTAACGTTGTTGTTGGGCGTGCTGCAAACCACGGGATTCATGGGGCTGACGATGACGGCGTTGGTGTCTGGAGGGGTCGGTAATACGGCGATTCTGGTCTATACCATGCCGTTTTGGGTGCTAGTGCTGGCGTGGCGCTTGTTGGGAGAGCGCATTCGCGGGATGCAGTGGCTGGCGGTCGGGCTGGCTTTTGCCGGTCTCGTTTTGGTCGTGCGCCCATGGATGCTCCACGGTACTCTGACCGCGAAGTTGCTGGCTCTCTCGGCCAGCGTTTGCTGGGCTGCTAGCGTCGTCGTCGCTAAAGTGTTGCGCCGCAAGACGGCGGTGGATTTAATATCCCTGACCGCCTGGCAGATGTTGTTCGGAGGAATTCCGCTGGCGTTGCTGGCCATACTTGTCCCCTCGCCGCCTATCCAGTGGAGCGGCTATCTTATCGGTGCGTTGATCTACAATGTTGTCCTTGCGACGGCGCTGGCTTGGCTATTGTGGTTGTATGTATTGCGGGAGCTGCCGGCGGGGATGGCGGGCATGGGTATTCTGGCGGTTCCGCTGGTGGGCGTCTTTTCCGCCTGGGTGCAGCTTGGCGAACGGCCGGGCGGGATCGAGGCGTGGGGCATGTTGCTGATCGGAGCCGCCTTGGCGTTGCTTTCTTTTCTTGCCTCGTCCCGGCCGTCGCGCGTAGACCCGACGATCGCCCAAGAATGAATCATTGCTACAATGGTGCAGCCGGTTTGTGAACGCGCGCTTTGGAATGGCTGTCGATTCGGCCATTCGCTAGGCTAAGGGCCGGCTTGATACGCCAAAGGGCTAGACGCAACATGCAGCTTGTTGCGGAATCAGTAATCGCGCGCGCTCGATTAGATTGTATTTAGGAAAACAAACCGGATAGCGGCCGACTCGTTTTCTTACCTTGGCCGGTGCGTGATTGTTCCTAAATGATCCTGAGTGCTTCTTCCGCTCCGGCCGTGCATAGCTGAATCAGCAGTTCCTTCAATAACGTTGGGTTGAATAACGCGGGAGGGGATCTGTCTGAAACTATTTATTGTCCGGCGAACCAATCGACCAAAGTGCTGTGGGTTTGGTACTTTGGCGTCTACAAGAAATATACGATCAGGGTGGATATAACCGGCGAGGTGACGGCTAAAAAATACTGGAATGGCATTCCCTACACCTGGCGTTTTTCTGAAATCACTGATGTCAACGCTTACACAGGTTATACCTCGGCTTATTTGACGCCCCCCGCCGATTGCCATGCTACGGTCAGCCCAACATTAGTTGAACCTTGCGCAAGGCGGTAGCCGCCGATTTGCGGACCCTTCCACACGGCGGCATCGTCGATGAGGTCCGGCAGCGGTTAGCCGGGTTTGATGGGAGATGGAGATAGGTCTGGCGACCGCCCGGCCTTGACAGCGCGATTGGGCGTGCGTCATCCTGTTCTTTAGGCTAGCCGCTGGAAGTTCGCAAGGCGGTCGATACGGCTAACGCCATCGAATCGGGCGATATGCGTCTGCGGGAAATGACCGAGAACTACAGGGTGTTTTTTCAAGCGCTGCTGTGTATCGTTCACGCCGTCGTCGGCGTATAGATAGACCTTTTCGTCTTCGATGTTGCGCCGGAGAACCGTTCCTCAAACACGCCGCGCCGCCGGCTATCTATGCTGTCCATGCCGGCCTGGACGCCGTTATTCTTCAGCGGTCCCGCGAAATCGAAAGATAGACTGAGTGAATCGATAGCCCTGGCCGGTTGAATATTCCTGGCTTACCGTAGCGCTCGATGGCTTCCCGCCGCGTTTCAGAAACCTAACGCTCCGTTAACCGCCGCCGCGTTTTTTTTTGCGGAGTCTGCGCCAACTAGACGATTATGTTCTAGTTTCGCCATGGCGATCGGGATGGTTTCCCCATGATGGAATAGCGAAAATAGCCAATCGAAGCGCGATGGATAGAAACAGACACGCCACAATGGTTATTGTGCTTAATAACGCCCTCGCCAGATCGTTGCCGCGTTTAAACTTTTCGTCTTTATCCTGTTGAAAAGCGTGTAAACAATGATTGGGCCCGTTAATCGGATAAAAGGTCAAATCTATTATCCATTCCAGCCTTTTCCAGTACCATTTATACGGGCAATGGTCCTTTTGTGAAAAGTAACCGACTCTGGCGGATATTGTCGAATCGGGGTTTCCCCCGGCAATTGCATTGCCTAATTGATCTACCGCGATTAGTATCCGAAGGATCCACCCCATATTTCGTCCCCCTGTTAAGTTAAGAACGGGGCGCTGGAAGCGAGCGGCGGCTTGCCCCGGAGCCGCGGCGCCAGGGTAGGCCGTCCGGCCCGGCTGAGCGCTTAGAAATCAATACGCTTAGTCCTGTTTCGCGTTAAACACGGCGCCGTATTTTAGAAACGAGGCCGTTGGCAATAGCCCGCGCCGGGACTCTTCCGACGGATTGACCGCCGCTTGTGGCGCACGATGCAAGCACGAGGACAGTCGATCAGGCCGCCGCTTGAATCATCCGGTTAAACGCCACGGCGAACAATAGACCGGCTAGCGGCGTTCCAACACTCACGCTGACGGCGCGCGCACCGAGGTGCTTGCGGCGATCACCGGCCGGTTTTAATCAGCGCCTTGATCTGCTGAATCAAGTGCGGGTCGTCGAATCGCCTTCCGCCCACTGCGCGATAAACGATCCGTCCTTCCCGATTAACAACGAACGTAGTGGGAAGGGCCATTCCCGACCAGGACTTGAAAACGGCGGAATCGCGGTCCAGCAAGATGGGAAAGGTCGGCGCGGGATTCAGCATACCGGTAAATTCGAAGATAGCGTCGGGACCCTGTCCCAGGTTAAGGGCCAGGATTGCGAATTGCTTGTGATTGAGCAGTTGCCATAAGCGTTCCAGGGACGGCAGCTCCTCCCGGCAAGGGGGACACCAAGTCGCCCAGAAGTTGACCAACACGACTTTTCCTTTGAAATCGGATAGCCGATATAATTTTCCATTCATGCCTTTAAGAGAAAAGTCTTTCGCCAGCGGCGTGCCCGCTACCCGCGCCAAGGTCTGCGGCGGACTGGCGGCCGCTCCGTTCGCCAATAGGCTGAAGGCGACTAGGCAACCCAGCAATAATTTACCGAGAACCGTTGTTAGCGGCGCACCTAATACCGGAAAGCAGGCCTTCATGCGTTACTCCCTTCACCGTCCATTTGAATTTCAAGTTAAAGCGGCCGCCTCTTGGCAGTACATAGGTGGTCATGCCTTGGCTCCAATCCCCTGGCGCGAAACGCTGCTTTGTCGGAAACTGCGACCAACGAAAAGCGATGCGCGCGGATTCGGATACGCCGCGGGCTTTCCATTGACGCGCCCAGTCCGATTTAAGCTTGAGTTTCCGCTCACTGTGCGGCGTTACGATGCGCCAGTCCGCAAGATTGTATGAAACAGGGGAAGAAACCGATTCGTTGCGAAAGATGGCGCCGAAAACACAGGCGGCGGCGTATGCTTCGGCGGATTTCCGGTCGAAACCCCGCGCTAGAAGAAAAGCTTCCGCCTGGCCGGGGGTAAGCTGGGTCAAACTCAAGAATACGCCGTGGTCTCGGGTTTGCCATGTTTCGATACCGGTTTGCGGGTTGATTTTGTGGCGCGTGCCGGTTGCATACGCTGTGGTGTTCACGAATACCGTGAGCAAAACAGCACACCAGAGCAGGAAGCGTATCCGCGCCGAAATCCCGCTATCGCCGTTTCTATTGTCGGCATGTAACGCCATTGGGTTCATCGGGCGCCTAAATATGTTAAGGCGGCTGCATTGTACAATGCAGCGTTAATCCCGCGTTGGGATGTCCATCCGCTGCAGCCGCCTGCTAGAAGGTCAGCACCTTATCGCTATCGCGGATAAGATGATGCAAGTCTTGCATGGTCGATAGTTCACAGACCCCGGCGTTCTCGGTCTGTCGTTGCTTCAGGCAGGCGCCGCAGACCAGTATTTTGCCGCTCGCCGCGAGGAACTCGTCCATGATCTCCGCGACGTTGAATGCGCCCTTGTTCATCTGTTGACATTCCACGCCCTTGGCCAGCAGAAAAACGGTGACGTCATCTTCCTGCTTTAACGCGAAAATGCCGAGGCGGAATGCGTTCCATACAGTCTCGCTATCGCCGGAATAAATCACCATACCGATTTTCATGACGGCCCCTGAACGGTCGCTCGGCCGAATCGACCGATTGACTTGGACAACAATATGCAACAGTAACGCGCCGGATCCGATGACGTTGCGCGTGTTGCCGTTCAAATGAACTTAATAATTCACGGTAGTGCTCTCAATCAATGTTGTCAAGGCGTGTGAAGCGCGCCCGGAAGTTACGGTGCGCCGGGCCGCCGCATGACATCGGGATAGTCGATCGCAAACATTAATTAACGCGGAACGCATTTTTTCAGTATGCCGATCATTTGCCCCCCATCTAAAAATTTTCTCTCCATGACTCTGGCGTTTTCAGTCCGTCGTCACAAACGTGACGCGGGCGTTTCGGGCGGCGGCAAGGCCAAGTTCATTTTTCCTAATTTTCCCGTGGGATCGCTTATGCGCTCTTTTCCTCTTGTAGCACCGCTTGGGTCAATTGGCGGATCATGCTTTCTTCGTCGGCTGGGATAATCATTACTGGTTTGGAGTGGGCGGCGCTGATGACGGTGCGATGAGCTGCGTTGGCTTCAGGGTCGAGGCGAATGTTCAGAAAGCCAAGGGGGGCGCAGATCGCCGCCCGCACCGGTGCGGCGCGTTCGCCGATGCCGGCGGTAAAGATTAGCGCGTCGAGGCCGCCCGCCTTGGCGGCCAATGCGCCGATGGCGCCGCGCACTTGGCGGCAGAAGTAATCCACGGCAAAACGGGCGGCCGCCGATTGGCTGGCCAACAGCGCGTCCATTTCCGCGTGCTCGCCATCCGAGAGGGCGAGTAGTCCCATGCGATGGTATACCAAGTCGGACAAGGCGTCGCCGCGGTAGCGCGCCGCTAGCTCCAGCATTACGCCGGGATCCAGGTCGCCGCTGCGGGTGCCCATGGGAACGCCGCCCGCCGGGGTGTAGCCCATGGTGGTGTCGATCGAGCGCAGGTTTTCCAATAGACAAAGACTGGCGCCGTTGCCCAGATGAGCGACAGCGATGCGCCCATACGCCGTTTCGCCGAGCAGATCGGGCAAGATGCTCGCCACATAAGCGTAGTTGACGCCGTGGAAGCCGAAGCGCCGCAGCCCGAATTCCCGGGGGATAGGCAGGCGTTTGGCGATGTCCGGCAAGGTCGCGTGGAACGCAGTGTCGAAACAGGCGACTTGCGGCGCTTTAAAATGTTTGGCGCAAAGATCGGCGCCCAGCAGATTGCTTGGCAGATGCAGCGGCGCCAAATGGCGGATACTGTCCAGCCGAGCGCGCTCGGCGGCGTCGATTCGCCGCGCCGCTTGAGTGATTTCGCCGCCGTGGACAAAACGATGACCTACGGCGGCGGGACGGGAGGCGCCTAATTCCGCCAACAGACGGTCGAAAGCGGCCGCGTGGTCTCGCAATGCCTCTCCGCCGATATGCGCGTAGCGGAAATCGCGGCGGCCGCCGTCGGCGCGGAAGAGGCTCGCCTTGAGGCTGGACGAGCCGCTGTTGACCGTTAGAATCCCGGTGTTTTTCGCCACAGGATTTCCCTTTTCGTTCGCGGTGCTAATAAGGCCAAGTCCAGTTTTTTATTTCCGGCATGTCGTCGCCGTAACGGTTGATGTATTGCCGATGCTCGATCAGCTTGTCGCGCATGGCGAGCTTGATATGCGCGGCGCGGTGCGTCAGCCGGGGCGCTCGGTCAACCACATCCGCGACGAGGTGGAAGCGGTCTAGATCGTTGCGCACCACCATATCGAACGGCGTGGTGGTGGTGCCTTCTTCTTTGTAGCCGCGCACGTGGAGGTTGTGATGATTGGCGCGGCGGTAAGTAAGACGGTGAATCAGCCAGGGATAGCCATGGTAGGCGAAGATGATCGGTTTGTCGGTGGTGAACAGCGTGTCGAATTCCTTGTTGGATAGGCCGTGGGGATGTTCTTCCTGTGGTTGCAGCGTCATCAAGTCCACCACGTTGATGACCCGGATGCGCAGTTCCGGCGCATGCTGGCGCAGCAAGTCCACCGCCGCCAGGATTTCCAAGGTGGGGACGTCGCCCGCCGCCGCCATGACGACATCGGGCGCGTCTTCTTGGTCGTTGCACGCCCATTCCCATAGGCCGATGCCGGCGGTGGTGTGTTTGACCGCAGCGTCCATGTCCAGCCATTGCGGGGCGGGCTGCTTGCCGGCAACAATGACATTGACATAATTGCGGCTTTTTAGGCAGTGATCCGCCACCGATAACAGCGTGTTGGCGTCTGGGGGTAGGTAAACGCGGATAACGTCCGCTTTTTTGTTGATGACATGATCGATGAATCCTGGGTCTTGATGGGAAAAGCCGTTGTGATCCTGACGCCAGACATGGGAGGTCAGCAGGTAATTTAACGAGGCGATGGGGCGTCGCCAAGGGATCTCGTCGCGGGTGGTTTTGAGCCACTTGGCGTGCTGGTTGAACATGGAGTCCACCAGGTGGATAAAGGCCTCGTAGCAAGAGAAAAAGCCGTGGCGTCCGGTGAGCAGATAGCCCTCCAGCCAACCCTGACACGTGTGTTCGGATAGAATTTCCATGACGCGGCCGCCAGCGGCGAGGTGCTCGTCGTAGGGAAAACAATCCGCCACCCACGCGCGGTCGGTCACCTCGAAGAGGGCGTCGAGCCGGTTGGATGCGGTCTCGTCGGGGCCGAATACCCGGAAATTATTCATGTTGCGCCGCATGACATCGCGTAAATAATGCCCTAAAGCGCGCGTCGCCTCGGCCATGGCGTGCCCTGGCTTGGCGGCGGCGACGGCGTAGTCGCGGAAATCCGGCAGCCGCAGGTCTTTAAGCAGCACGCCGCCGTTGGCATGGGGGTTGGCGCCCATGCGCCGGGCGCCCTGGGGGGCGAGTTGCGCCAGTTCGGGCGACAGGCGGCCGTCGTCGTCGAACAGTTCCTGAGGGCGGTAGCTTTGCATCCAGCTTTCCAGCAGCCGCACATGGGCGGGGTTGTCCGCCATGGCCGAAAACGGCACTTGATGGGAGCGCCAGAAATCCTCGGTTTTTTTGCCGTCCACCTCGGCTGGGCCGGTCCAGCCCTTGGGCGAGCGCAGGATAATCATCGGCCAGCGGGGACGCGAATGATCGTCTTCCTCCCGCGCCCGGCGCTGGATTTCCCGAATGTCGGCGATGGCCTGGTCCACCGTGGCGGCCATTGCTTGGTGCATCGTCTCGGGCGCGGAACCTTCAACGAAATAGGGATGGTAGCCATAGCCCACGAATAGTTTGTCCAGTTCGTCGTGGCTGACGCGCGCCAGCACGGTGGGGTTGGCGATTTTATAGCCGTTGAGATGGAGTATCGGCAGCACCGCGCCATCGCTGGCCGGGTTAAGGAATTTGTTAGAATGCCACGCAGTGGCCAGCGGCCCGGTTTCCGCTTCGCCATCGCCCACGACGCAGCATGCGATCAGGCTGGGGTTATCGAACACCGCGCCGTAAGCGTGGGCGACGACATAACCCAACTCGCCGCCTTCATGGATGGATCCCGGCGTCTCCGGTGCGGCATGGCTGGGGATGCCGCCAGGGAAAGAAAACTGTTT
>DOVS01000165.1 GCA_003519965.1 Betaproteobacteria bacterium | reverse complement strand
GCCTGGTTGCTGACATGCCGCAGTGCTGCGGCCAGGGTAAACCCCATGCCCAACCCCCCAATGAGTAGTCGCGGCTCTGCGCGATTGACCAGCCTGACGCAGGTCTGTTCAGCCAGTACATCCTCTGAGCCATGTACACGGCTGTTCATCAGTTCGCCACTACCCTTGATTTTGATCGAGAACTCATCGCCCCGCTGGTACAGGCACAGTTCCCCGTCATTGCCGGGGACTGGTGCGCTATCGAGTAGAATCCAGGGGGTCATAACCGTCGCTTAACGTGTTCAGGTGGGTGGAAGGTTTACTGGAGTTTCCTTACCTTGAAATACCGTCCCTTGATTTTCCCCCGAGTGAGTTGTTGCAGTGCCTTATCCACACTAGAGCGCTCAATGGCCACGTAGGCCTGGTGATCAAAGATGTCGATCTTACCAACCTGATCGCCGGTAATGCCGGACTCATTGGTCAATGCCCCCGGTATATCGCCGGGGCGAACTTTGTTCTTGCGTCCCCCCTCAATGCACAGCGTGACCATGGGTGGCCTGAGATCAAGCTTCTGGTTTACTTTTAAAGTATCGAGTGCAGAAAGGCTGATCGGATTTTTTTGATAATCCTCAATAGCATTGACCCGATGAGACTCGGCGGCGATATACAAGCTCAGGGCCAGTCCTGATTTTCCGGCGCGGCCGGTACGGCCAATGCGGTGAATATGCACTTCCGGGTCATGGCTCAACTCAAAGTTGATTACCGCTTCCAGGTCCTTGATGTCGATGCCGCGTGCGGCAACGTCAGTCGCCACCAGGATGGCACAACTCTTGTTGGAGAACCGCAGCAGTACCTGATCACGGTCGCGCTGTTCCAGATCACCGTGCAGGGCAAGGGCACTGAAACCTTTTTCCTGCAATGTGTCTGCGATTGCCTGGCATTGTAGTTTTGTGTTGCAAAAAATCACACAGGAGGCAGGATGATAATGACCCAGTAAGGTCACCAGTGCCGCGGCACGTTTTCCCTTGTCGGCCACCTCGAAAAACAGTTGCTTGATCTTGTCCTGGGTATGCGCTGCTTCAATGCTGACCCTGCCAGGATTGTTCTGCATAGAGGCACTGATGTCTTTTATTGCCTCAGGATAGGTGGCGGAAAACAACAGGGTTTGCCTGTGACCGGGTGTTGCGGCTACGATTTCAGCAATGTCTTCGTAAAATCCCATATCCAGCATCCGGTCCGCCTCGTCTAAGACGAGAATGTCCACTTTTCCCAGCGTGACGCTCTTTTGCTGCATCAAGTCGAGCAATCGCCCCGGCGTAGCGACCAGGATTTCCACACCCCGTTGCATCGTCTGGATTTGAGGCTTAATGTTAACCCCGCCAAACACTGCGGCGGACCGAAGCGCCACATAGCGACTATAGTCGCGCACGCTTTCTTCCACTTGAATCGCCAATTCCCTGGTCGGCGTCAAAATCAGGCCGCGCACCGGATGCATTGCGGGAGAAGTGCTTGTATTGGCGTAAGGCGTCAGCCGGTGAAGCAGCGGCAAGGTAAAAGCGGCGGTTTTCCCTGTACCGGTCTGCGCCCCCGCCATAATGTCCCGCCCCTCTAGAACGACGGGAATTGCCTGGGCCTGAATTGGGGTAGGCTCGGTATAGCCGGCATCCGAGACCGCTCTGAGAATATCGGGGAAAAGTCCGAGAGAAGAAAACGACATGATAATTAAGCTCCTGGCATCCGCCTGCCAACGCTTCTCGCCGGATCGGTCTAGGCCCGCATACTATGGGAAAAGTACGTGAGACGGCCTTGACAGGCCAAATACGCAGATCGGAATACGCGCCGGCTTCTTGATTGGTTACGCAATTTCTTTTAGTTAAGGCTTTTAAAGAAATAGTTGATTATACCTTAAAATGGCGGTTAATGGCGAACAGCCAGAATTGCTCAAAATGTTTGACTTAGACGAGGTTAACACGTATAACGAAATCCTGCATTGGGTTTCAACGCTGGTTTTCGCCGGGATTCGCCGGTTTACGCCGTGTTGGAGCGCAAACGCAGCGTATAAAGTTTTTGTAAGAATTTTTCTATCTTCAAGGAAGTAAACATGGCAACTGGTACGGTGAAATGGTTTAACGACTCTAAAGGTTTCGGCTTCATTACCCCCGACGACGGCGGCGATGATCTGTTCGCTCACTTTTCCGCGATTGTATCGACCGGCTTCAAGACCCTGAAAGAAGGGCAACGCGTTAGTTTTGAGATCACCCAAGGCCCCAAAGGCAAACAAGCCTCGAACATTCAACCGGTTTAATATTTTCTGGCTTTTAAGTTTCGACTAAGGCCAGGCAAAGGGCGTCGCACAGACCCCAAAGATATTTTTACGGCAGTTTCACCACTGCCGGCATCCCGGCGCGCAGTGTGCCGGCGGTAGCGAAAACCGCTGCCGCCGGGTACCGCGGGCCTTTTTTTTCGGCGATCGGCTCCAACCCCAGCATGCGAATCTTCCCTGGATAGCGACGCCCATCCACTACCACGGTTACCGCTTGTCCCACAGTTAAGCGGCGCATTCGATGCGCGCCCAACAGAAAACGCGCCGCCATCTCCCCCGACCTTGCCAGCACCATGACAGGCTGTGGCCGCAGTTCGACCACGACGCTCTCGCCGGGTTGCGCGTAACGCGCCACCACGAGTGCATCGAAAGGCGCACGCAGCACGGCGTCCCATAAATTCTGCCGGTCCAACGCCAAGCGCGCCTTCGCCTCGTTTAACATAGCCCGGGCGCGATCGTTACGCATCGTGGCCGAATCCAGCACGCTGGTGGAAATTACAGTACGATCATAGAGATTCTTTATTCGCTGGTAATGCCGCGCCGCTTCCCTGGCTTCCGCTCGGTAGCGCGCCACGCGGGCGGCGCTTTCCGCTGCGCGGTCTCGGTAAATCCGCCGCTCCAGGGTTAGCAGCGCCTCCCCCTTTTTCACGCGATCGCCGACTTGCACATTCACCGCTTGCACGATCCCAGAGACCCGCGGCGACACCTCGACTCGCTGCACCCAATGCAAAACCGCCGGAATATCAGCGGCATGCGCGGCTCCTACCGCCATCGCCCATATCGCTATGATGATCCAAGATTTCATTGCAGGGTGTCCTTTCCTACAGAGGCCGCCGACGACTTTCCTAGCGGCGCGCCCACTAGCGCTTGCAGTTTTTCTAGCGCCAGCGCCAACTGGTATTCGCTCTTGCGCTGGCGCATGGCGGATGCCGAGGACGCCGCCATACTGTTTCCCAGATTAGCCTTTAGCTCTTCCTCGTAGGCGCCTCGCGCCTTATCCAACGCCAGATCGGTATAGGCTGCCTGCTGCTTCACGGCCTGACGCACCGCGTCCCGCAATTGTTTGACTTGCAGATAGGTCTCTAACAGCATCTGGGTTAATTCCATTTTCAGCAAGTTGGCGCGAGCTTGAAGCGCGGCAAACCGCGCTTGTTGCTGGGCAAGCTTAGCGTCGACTCGCCCTCCCTGGTAAAGCGGCCAATTCAACACGACCCCCACGCGCGCCTCATCTCGCCCGCTCAACGGGCGGTTAGCATAATCGGCTGCCGTGATTTCCGCATCCACCGTTGGCCCCCTTTCCGCGCGTAACGACGCTAACCGCTCGCGCGCCGCTTCTAGCCGGTCCTGTAGCGAAATCAAGCGAGGATTGTGGCGCGCCATCCGTGTCCGCAGCGCGCGGTAGGCGGGAATCGGCCGGTCATTCCCCTTCAGCGCGGGATCGATTAATGCGTCTGGAGGATTATTGGGACGGTTCATGGCGTTAGCCAGCAATAGGCGGCTAACGCGCCGGCGCAAGCGACTGGCGCTACGTTTCACCCGCCACGTTTCATAACGGTGTCGCAACAAGGCGAGCGCGCTGGAAGAAATCTGGCCGGCTGCATAACGATCCCGGCCATTATCGAAGTTTACATATGCCACGGCCATATATTGGTCATCCGTTTGCGCCTGCATATCGGCCAGCAGCACGTCGAAAAACCGGCGCATGATTTGCAACCGCCGCTGCTCGCGGGTTTCAATCAAATCGGCTTGACGCGAATCGAGCGCATACTTGGCCGCTCGCTCGGCGGCGGCGCTACGGCCGAAGTCGTATAGCGTCTTGCGGGCGACCAGCGCCACGCTATTGTCGCTGAGTTCTGGGTAGGCGTTATCCGCCAAGGCGGGACGCACCCGGTTTACACCCGCCGTTAAATCGATACGGAGATCGTCGCGGGCGTTCGCCAATTGCTGGGCCGCCAGTGCGGCGTCCCGCGCCGCTTCCGCCAGCCGTAGTTGGGGATGATTGCTATCCACTGCCGCCAACGCCCTTTCCAGGGTCAGCGGTGCGCCTTGCGCGACAGCGGGCAGCAAACAGCAAGCCACCTGCAGCCCGGCCAGCGCCCACCTAGCGGTGAATGGCGCCGCCATTACTTACCTTGTTTATAGCGGGTAAACGGTTCTTTTTTATAGCCGCCGTCGACGACGTAACGGCCCAGAAGGAGGAATTCATGGGCATTCTTGGTGACGCCGGTAAAGCGCGCCATCTCGTGTCCGCGAAGATCGTAAAACACAAAGGTAGGGGTGGCGCGCGCCCGGTTGCGCCGGGAAAACATCCTTTCCGTGGTCTCCTTGCCGGAAAAATCGGTGATCGGATTGCTGCCGCGAATATCCATGGAAAAGATCAGGAAGTGCTTGCGATAATAATCCTGCACCGCCGATTGATTAAGAACATTTCGCTTCATGAACGCGCAAAAAGGGCACTCGGCCTGCTCGTACATCAGCAGAACGCCGGTCTTGCCCTCCGCCTTCGCGGTGGCGAGTTCGCTCTTCAGGTCGCCAAAGGTTTGATTGAAGAAATAATGGTCAACGTCACGAGTCGCCGCCAGCCCCAAGCCAACGTGGAGCAGCAGCACGCATGCCAAGATTCGTCTCATCTCCATCCTCCATGTATTGGTCTTTGTCTTTTATTTTTTCTTGTTGGTCGAAATATAACGTTCCACCTCCGCTTCGGTCAACGGCCCCACGTGATAGGCGGATAGTTTTCCTTGTGGATTATAAAGATAGGTGGTCGGCAACCCGGATACCGGCCCGATTTGGGCGGCAATCTCGCGGTCGCCGAGTACGACCGGATAGCTTACTCCCATGCTGTTAGCAAACCGGCGGACTTGCTGCGGATTGCGATAATCCATGGCAATGCCGATCACTTCTAGATCCTTATTCCGATGCCGATTGTAGAGGGCGCTCAATTCTGGAATTTCCTCCCGGCACGGCGGACACCATGTCGCCCAAAAATTCACCAGCACCCATTGACCCTTGTAATCCGATAGCCGATGCACCCTGCCTGCCATATCCCGCACGCTAAAGCCGGCGGCGGACGCCATGGCCGTACACAATGCAAGACACAGAAAAATACCGATACGAATCCTCAAAACACACTCCTTTCCGTTACGAGAAAACCATTGAATACACCCACTCAGACTGAATACTCAGCGCAGGGTTCTGACGCACCGTTTCATTCGGGCGCGCGGCCGCGTGGATAGGCCTTCTTTCTTAATCTTACGCGAGGATTCGGCCGCATGGGTGAAATACGACGCCGACCCAACCAAGACGACGCCGCCCGCCGAAGTAGAGAAGATCGAAGAGCCCAGCGACTTTCAACCGCAGCGCCCACTCGAATAGCATCACAATCGAAATTATCGGGATCGCTTTTCCCGGACGGCTGTTGAGGCCGTCCAGGGTGTCGATCGCCAAAATTCTGGATGCCCGGCCGCCATGGGCTTGGTCAATATCGCGAATAAACAGCGCATATACGCCAAGAGAAAAACCAGCATGACCGTGGCCAGCAAATAACCGCCCACCACGCCGGCGCTATGGGTCGGCGCATCGTCCGTGCATCGCCATATGCGCACCGGCGGTCAAGCTAGGATCGGTATTCGGTATAATGAATCACATACGCGATCGAGTGCACGATATCGACCGCGATACTACAAAGTAGCGTCAATCCTGCCGCCATACCGGCAATTACGGCGGCCAGCACGGGCGAACCGTGTATTTCCAGCATACGCCCCCGATTGTCGGCTCAAGCCGCCTTACGGCCTTTCTCTACGCCTGGCCGCCATGGATACCCACTGTGCGGCGACAACCGAGTCGCCAAGAACCGCCGCTGCGGTTATCGGAACGAAAAACTGCCGGGATAGTCCCGCCATTCGATCTCGGCTACCGTAACCACGGCGCCGGTTAATAACGCCCATACCACCACGGCGGCGGATACGGCATGACCCGCCGGCGAATGACCGCCGCCAACAGGAAAAGACGCGCAGCGTAAAACCAGCGCCATCGCTCCGCTGCGTCGCCTAAGCCGATAACGCTTACCCTCAATGCCGCCAGACGAAAATCAACAGCGGCGCCGCCATCGCAGACCATCGCCATCGCCACCGGCGATCCGCGCCCTGCGTCACGCTAAACCGCGCGGCCTTAATTATTCCCCGATTGATGGCTTTCCCGTTCTTGCTCCATTTGCTCGCGGTGCTTCTCCATTCTGGATTTCATTTCTTCCCGTTGGTGCTCCATCATCTTATGGCGCTCTTCCCGGCGCCGCTGCCGCATTTCCTTCTTGTCCTCGTGAAATTTTTTCATGCGCTCCCGATGTTCTTCGCGCCGCTCCTTATGTTCTTCGCGCCGTTTTTCCATCATCTCGCGCCGCTGCTCCATTTTTTCCTGGCGCTGGCTACTCATGCTGGCGCCCGGCCCGCTCGCCGGCGCCTCCCCATAAACGACGCCCGTTCCCAGCAACATGATCGCCGCCGCGACCAACAACGATTGCTTTACCATGTCATGATCTCCCGTATACAGTTTAAGGATTGGAGCAACGCTATTTTCCGGCAGTGCGCACCGCTTCGCCGGAAATTACATTAAAGCCGATAAGCCGTTCCCGAACAAGCGCATGACCTAGGCGCCCTTTACCGCTGGAACAGGATGCTCAACGATGCGTCCATGGCGTCGTCGCAATGGCCGCTTATCGTCCTAAGCGCCTCGGCCAAGGCGGCCTCATTCGGCTCGGCGTCAGTCGCTACAACGGGCGGCGCGAAAACATAGGCGTGAAAAATCTCGCGCACACGAATATCTTCCATGCCTCGGGCGGCCATCCAATCGCCGCCAGCGGTTTGCTGAACAAAACGGGCGCTAGCCAGCCGCCCCAAAATCTCCTCCAACTCATCGAACCCAAGGTGCAACCGCCGCCGCAACCTGTTCAGGCTCGCCGCCTCACCCGTTTGCTGCGCATCGTGCAACGCACGTAATACGCGCAGCGCATCGTAAAACCCACCGCCCGGCGACCCTTCGGCGCCTTTGGCGGGCGCCGCCCGCCAATGGGATAGATTGGCGGCGATTTCCGCGCCCACCAGCACGACTAGCCAAGATAGATACACCCAGATCAGAAAAATGGGAATAATGGCGAACGCGCCGTATACCAGAGTATAGGTGGGAATATTGGTCAAGTAGACGGCAAATCCTTTTTTCACAACCTCGAATATCGCCCCGGCCACCACTCCGCCCGCCAGGGCATGGGAAAAAGGCACATGCCGGTTAGGCAACAGCCGGTAGAGTAACGCCAGCGCCGCCGTGGTCAATAATGCCGGCACGATGTTGAGCGCGTCGGCCCCCAGCAGGGGAATATGCCCTATCCATCCCTGGGACAAGCCAATCAGATAAGAAGTCAGCGATAGACTCGCCCCCATGAGCACCGGCCCCAGCGTTAGCACCGCCCAGTAAATCAAAAAGCGTTGCACTAGCGAACGCTGCCGTCTGACCCGCCAAATCGCATTGAATACATGCTCGATAGTCAGCATCAGTAAAAAAGCCGTCACCGCCAGCGCCACCAATCCCAGCGCCGTTAACCGTCCGGCGTTCTCGGAAAATTGCTGCATATAGACGGTGATGATTTTGGCCGCCATTTCCGGTACGAGATTGGTCACGATGAATATTTTGAGATGCGTCACCCACTCGCCGAACACCGGAAACGCCGAAATCACCGTCAGGGTAATCGTCAGCACCGGCACTAGCGACAACAAGGTCGTGTAGGTCAGGCTAGCCGCCACCTGGGGACAGCGGTCTTGGATGAAACGTCGCAGTAAGAAGCGGGAAAGCCGCAGCAACCGCCGCAATAATTCGGGCAAGGGAAACCTCATCAAGAGCAACGCAATGCCTTATAATAGTTTTTCGAACTAAAAATCAGAAGCTAAATCGCCAATGCACGAAATTCTCGTACTCTATTACAGTCAGCACGGCGCGGTAAAAGAAATGGCTCATCTCGTCGCCCGCGGCGTCGAGCAAGCGCCGGGCGCCGTTGCCCGGATTCGCACCGTTCCCGCGGTTTCCACCGTCTGCGAAGCCGTGGCGGATGCGATTCCTGCGGAAGGCGCCCCGTATGCCGAACTCGATGATCTGGAAACCTGTATCGGCATGGCGCTCGGCAGTCCCACCCGCTTCGGCAATATGGCCGCGCCGCTGAAGCACTTCCTCGACGGCACCAGCAGCCTATGGCTTAAAGGCGCGCTCACCGGCAAACCGGCGGCGCTGTTCACATCGTCATCCAGCCTTCATGGCGGCCAGGAAACCACGCTGCTGACCATGATGATGCCGCTGCTGCACCACGGCATGGTCATCGCCGGCCTGCCCTACGCCGAACAAGCGTTGCTCCATACCACCACCGGCGGCACCCCATACGGCGCCAGCCATCTGGCGGGCGTCGCCAGCGACCGGCCGATCAGCGAGGACGAAAAGAAACTTTGCCTGGCGCTTGGCAAGCGCTTGGCGCAAACCGCGATAAAACTGGCCCAATGAATACGACTCCGTCACAACAGGCGCGCGCCCTGCTGCGCGCCAACCACCACGGCGCCTTGGCAACGCTGTCGAAACGGCTGAACGGCCACCCGTTCGCCTCGGTCGTGGACTATCTGTTAGACGAGGAAGCGCGGCCCATTTTATTCATCAGCGCACTGGCCCAGCACACGCAAAATATCGAGCAAGACCCGCGCACCAGCCTCCTCGTCCACGAAGGGTCGGACGAGGCGCAAGCAAGCACCCGGCTGACGTTGAGCGGCGACGCCCGCCGCCTAGAATTCAGCGAGGCGCTAAAAAGCCGCTATCTGCGCTATTTCCCTGGAGCGGAGCCGTATTTCGCCATACCCGACTTCGCATTCTATCGCATCGACCCCATCCAACTGCGTTATATCGGTGGTTTCGGCGACGTTCACTGGGTTTCATCGGAAAATTTCCGCCCGCCGCAGAACACGCTCATGCCGGCGGAGGACGCGCTGCTCGACCATATGAATCGTGACCATACCGCTAGCCTACTGGCCTATTGCAACCATTTTTATGGGAAGAAAACGGGCGACGCCGCCATGGTGGGAATCGACTGCGACGGCTTCGACGTGCGCGCCGACGGCGAGCTGTTACGCGTCGACTTCCCCCGTCCGGTGCTAGACCCTCAGCAGGCCCGCGACGCCCTAGTCGCGATGGCGCGGGAAAGCCGCGGATGACCCGGCGTATTCTGGTGCTTCATTATGCCAGCATCGTCAGCCTGATCGCCTTGATTTTTCTTTGTCTGCTATGGGAAGGCTGGCTCGCCCCTCTGCGTCCCGGCGGCTCGACTCTAATTTTCAAGGCGGTCCCATTACTGCTGCCGCTATTCGGCATCCTGCGCGGCAAGCGTTACACCTATCAATGGGCCTCGCTCTTGATCCTCGGCTACTTGCTGGAAGGGATCGTGCGCGCCATGACCGACCAGGGTTTGTCGGCGACGCTGGCGCTCGGGGAAATTTTCCTAGCGCTGACTTTCTTCATCAGCGCCGGTTTCTTTGCGCGGCTGACTGCGGGAATGCCGGAGTTTTCCCGCTAACCGCCGTTTCCGGCTAGCGCTGGCGGGGCAATGGCCTCAGTGCGTTGAGCAACGCCGCCGCCTCGCCGGCCGCGCCTTTATTAGCGGCGACCGCCGCGGGCGCGCCGCCGTCCGCCTCGCCGCCAATCCAGCCGGCGGCGGCGGATACGCCATAGGAAATCAGCGACGCCAGCATAAAAACCAGCAACCCGCGCAACATCCTGCGATCCAGCCCCTGCTCATCGAGATAACGGTTAATAAAAAACCCCGCCACGAAAAACACGATGGTGGAAAGAATAAAAATCAGCATGCGCTCTCCTCCCCATTCGAGACCTCCCTAACCTACCGCCTTAGACGCGATCCTTCCGCTCCAAGGCGATCCCGGCAGCCTCAATCGCCGCCCCCAAGACAAGCAATACGATACCCGGCCATAATTCGGGAGCAAGCCACATTAGTAGCCCGCCAGCTACAACCAAGATCAAGGCAAACACTCTTCTCCGGCCCATGGCAGACTCCTCCAGGCAAACAACGAATACGCTGTTTCATTAGTCAACAGTGCGCATATCGGGTTCCACGGCGAGCGAAACCGGCCGGCCATGCGCCAAACTCGCGATAATCGGACACGCCCCTTGGATGTTTCCGTCGCCACACGCGGACACTAATGCCGTTAGCACATCCCGCATGCGCGCCAAATCGGCCAGCTTCGCCTCGATCTCGCCGAGTTTACTCACCGCCAGCCGGCGCGCCTGGGTACAGTGGACGCCTTCATCCAACAGGAGAAGCGGCGTCACCTCCTCTAAGGTAAACCCCAACCCTTGGGCGCGTTTGATAAATCGCACGCGATCGATGCTTTCCGGTGGGTAGAAACGAAAACCGCCCGCCGGCTTCCTCGGCTGTTGCAATAAACCGCGCCGTTCATAATAGCGGATAGTTTCCACGTTCACTCGCGCCAGCCGCGCAAGCACGCCGATAGTGAGCGGTTTATCCAACATAGCCTATTTCCCGAAAGAATCCACTTGACCCTGGACTATGGTACGTAATTTATGGTTTGTCCATAGGTCGTATATCCATCGATTGACTGGAGGTCGTTTATGATCCAACAAAAAAAATTTTCTGGTCTGCCGCTGATTGGCGGCGTTGCCGCCGCTATCGCCGCGTCGGCATGCTGCCTCGGCCCGCTGGTGCTCGTCATGCTGGGCGTTAGCGGCGCCTGGATAGGAAATCTTACCGTGCTGGAGCCCTATCGGCCGTATTTCTTGGGAATCGCCGTGATTTTCCTGATTTTCGCCTGGCGTAAAATTTATCGGGCGCCCGCAGCGGAAACCTGCACCCCCGGCTCCCTATGCGCCATGCCTCAAACCAACCGGATATATAGAATACTATTCTGGCTAGTCGCCGCGCTCATTGGCATTGCCTTCGTTTTTCCCTATCTCGCCCCCTTGTTTTACTAACGTTTACCCACTTAAGGAATTTCTCCATGAATAATACGTTCCTATCCATTCTGTTTAAGCGTCCCGCTATCTTACTATTGACCGCCGCGAGCACGATCGCCGCACCCGCCGCGTTCGCCGCCACCCAAACGGTCACCTTGAGCGTGCCGGGGATGACGTGCGCGGTGTGCCCAATTACCGTGCGGGAAGCGCTAAAAGAAGTGCCCGGCGTCCTCAAAATTACCCCTTCTCTGGAAAAAAAAGTAGTCGCCGTAACGTATGACGACGAAAAAACCAATGTCACGCAGTTAGAAAAAGCTACGCGCAACGTGGGCTATCCTTCCACCGTTCAGCCGGGAAAAACACAATGAGCGCTTACTCGCTCCGCATTAGCGGCATGACCTGCGATCACTGCGCGACAAGCGTCGAAGCCGCGCTTCACGCCGTCCCCGGCGTGCGGGCCGCGACGGTTTCCTACGCTGACGCCAGCGCCCGCGTCGAAGCGGACGGCGCGGTGGACATCGCCGCCCTAATCGGTGCGATCGCGAACAAGGGGTATAGCGCCGAATCAAGCGGTGACGCCGACGCCCCCGCGACGCGCGCAAAAGCGTCTTCCGGTCTCAAGATCGCCGTCATCGGCAGCGGTTCGGCGGCATTCGCCGCCGCCATTCGCGCCGCCGAGGAAGGCGCCGCCGTCACGGTCATCGAAGCTGGAGAAACGGGCGGCACCTGCGTCAACGTCGGCTGCGTGCCGTCAAAAATCATGATCCGCGCCGCGCACATCGCCCACTGGCAAAGCGACAACCCCTTCGACGGCTTACGGAAACGACCGGCCGTCGTCGACCGCAAGGCCTTGGTCGCACAGCAGCAAAAGCGAGTCGGCGAGCTGCGCTACGCCAAGTACGAACAAATTCTCGACGCCAATCCGGGCATTACGCTGGAAAGAGGTTTCGCACGCTTCCAAGACGCCCGCACTTTGCAAGTGAAACAACCCGGCGGCGGCGAAAAGACATTCGCCGCGGACCGCATCCTCATCGCCACCGGACGCGCACCGCGCATTCCCGACATTCCGGGGTTAGCCGGTACGCCCTATTGGACCTCGACAGAAGCGCTAATCGCGGAATCCCCGCCGCGGCGGCTCATCGTCATGGGTGGATCGGTCGTCGCGCTGGAATTGGCCCAAGCGTTTTTACGCCTCGGATCGGCGGTTACGCTAATCGCCCGCGCCGATCTTCTTTCCCGTAGCGATCCAGCCCTGGGCGCGGCGTTGAAACCGCTGCTCGAAGCGGAAGGCATGCAGATTCTGACGAATACGGCGGTCAATGCGGTCAGTCACGACGGCGCGGCATTCCATATCGACGCGAGCAGCGGCCCCATCCACGGCGACCAACTGCTCATCGCCGCCGGACGCACGGCCAACACCGATGGACTCCAATTAGACAAGGCGGGCGTAAACTGCGACGCCAGCGGCGCAATTATCGTCGATCATCACTTGCGCACCAGCGCGCCGCATATTTACGCGGCCGGCGACTGCACCAGTCAGCCGCAATTCGTCTATGTGGCGGCCGCGGCCGGCACTCGCGCGGCGATTAATATGACCGGCGGCGACGCGTCGCTGGATCTGTCCATTGTGCCGGCAGTCGTGTTCACCGATCCTCAAGCGGCGACGGTCGGGCTCACCGAGCAGGCGGCGCAACAAGCGGGCATTGAAACGGACAGCCGCACCCTGGCGCTGGATAATGTCCCGCGGGCGCTGGCTAATTTCGACACCCGCGGTTTCATCAAGCTGGTCACGGAAAAAAACAGTGGACGGCTCATCGGCGCGCATATCCTCGCGGCGGAAGCGGGAGAAGTCATCCAAAGCGCCGCCCTTGCGCTACGCGCCCAACTGACCGTAACGGAGCTGGCGGCGCAATTGTTTCCCTACTTGACGATGACCGAAGGACTCAAGTTATGCGCCCAAACCTTCTCCAAGGATGTGCGGCAATTATCTTGCTGCGCCGGTTAGCGGCGCGCTACGCCATGAGCGGCGGTAGCTGCCGCGCCAGGGCCTGCTTTTGCGCGGCGGCGGCGCCGGTTAAGGCGAATCCCCGCAACTGGCGCGCGCTGTCGTAAAATAACGCACGGACGCCATCCGCCTCGCCATTCACTTGCCACTCCCCGGCAATCCCCGTCTCTGGCGGCGCCACGACGGCAGGGCACGCGGGCGTTTTGACAACTACCGGCATTGCTGGATAAGACACCGCCGTGGCTTCCCCCGCCAGCGTCCGGGCTAATGCCCGCGCTCCGTGCATCAAGGGCAAGACGAACG
>DOVS01000352.1:774-6262 GCA_003519965.1 Betaproteobacteria bacterium | reverse complement strand
TGCAGCCGGGTGTTCATCTCCATGAAATAAAAGTTATTCTCTACATCCAGTAAGAATTCGACCGTGCCTGCGTTTCTATAGTTAACGGCCTTGGCTGCCTGAACCGCCAGTCTGCCGATATATTCGCGCTGCGCCCGTGTTAACTGTGGGGATGGGGCGATTTCGATGAGCTTTTGGTTGCGGCGTTGAATAGAGCAATCGCGTTCATACAGATGAATCACGCTACCGTGATTGTCGGCGAGTATTTGAACCTCGATATGCTTGGGGTTAACCACGCATTTTTCCAGGAACACCTCAGGCTTGCCAAAGGCTTTACTGGCTTCGGAAACGACCCGCTCATAGTTTCTCAGCAGCTCGTCCTCGCCGTTGCATCGCCGGATGCCGCGTCCGCCGCCGCCATTCGTCGCTTTTAACATCACCGGATAACCAATTCGTCCGGCTAGCCGGCGCGCCTCCTCGACATTTGAGAGATTGCCTTCGCTGCCGGGAATGACCGGAATTCCCGCATGAATCATGGCTTGCCGCGCCATGATTTTATCCCCCATCCGCTGGATGACTTGCGCGGACGGACCGATAAACTTAATGCCGCGCCGCGCGCAGATTTCCGCTAACACCGGATTTTCCGATAGAAATCCATAACCCGGGTGAAGCGCGTCGCAGCCAGAAGCCACAGCCAAATTAACGATATTATGGGCGCTTAGATAGCCAATGACCGGATCCGTGCCGATGTTATACGCCTCATCCGCCTTTTTTACGTGCAAAGCATGGCGATCCGCGTCCGTATAAATGGCCACCGATTTGATTCCCAGTTCGGCGCAGGCGCGCACGATGCGCACCGCGATCTCCCCACGGTTGGCAATGAGTATCTTTTTAATCACTGCGTTATTATCAATCCTGTTTTGACAGTCAAAGCCAAAAATTATATCATGCGCGCCTTATGTCTGAACAGATAGTTATCGACGCGCCGGCGTTCGCACGCGACGCGAAAACATTGCGTGGTAAAATCGCCGTTGCCGACCTGCGCCGGCTACAAGAAATTTTGAGCGCGGCTGGAACGTTTGTCGACTATCTCTTGTCAGGAAAAACAGATAGCCACGGCACGCTGTTTTTGCACTTAGTCATCGAAGGCCGCTTACAGCTCCAGTGTCAGCGCTGCTTGGGAAATTTGGATTTCCCGCTTTTGCTGAAATCCGCGCTTGAGCTTGCGCCGGGCGGCGGTGAATTGGAAGCGATGGCCGCCGATGAGCGGGAGGACGCCGATGTTATTCCCGCGGATAAGGGAATGGCGGTGATTTCCCTGATCGAAGAGGAAATTCTCTTGGCGCTGCCCATCGCACCGAGGCACGCACCAGGCGCGTGCGGCGCGCCGTCGACGTTTGCGCTGCACGGAACGGATCACCCCATGGGCGCACTTGCGGCCTTAAAGGGTAAATTAACGAAATAATTTGAGGAGTTGACCATGGCTGTTCAGCAAAATAAGAAATCCCCATCCAAGCGGGGAATGCACCGCTCGCACGATTCTCTGACCAACCCGCCGCTGGCCGTGGAGCCCACGTCCGGCGAGGTGCATCTTCGCCATCATGTCAGCCCCAACGGCTACTATCGTGGACGCAAGGTTATTCGCGGAAAGGGCGAATGACTTTTTCTCGTGTTGGCTCACTCCAGGCGCTTGCTTGACGGCTAATTCGGCAATGGAAATCACCGTAGCGATTGACGCTATGGGCGGGGATCACGGCGTGCACGTTACCGTGCCCGCCGCCTTGTCCTATGCGAAGCGCGACCCTGAGGTCAATATCGTCCTGGTTGGGCTATCCGATGTTATCGAAGCAGAACTAAAGCAGCATGACGTGCCGGCGGGGGCGCGGCTGCGCATCCATCACGCCGCCGAAGTCATTGCCATGGACGATCCGCCTTCAATCGCCATGCGTAATAAAAAAGACTCTTCCATGCGGATTGCGGTCAATCTGGTCAAGAGCGGCGAGGCCAACGCTTGTATCAGCGCCGGTAATACCGGCGCACTCATGGCGATTTCGCGCTTCGTGCTAAAAATGCTGCCGGGGATCGAGCGCCCGGCAATCGCGACCACGCTGCCGACGATGCGCGGCCATACCTGTGTACTGGACTTGGGCGCTAATGTGGATTGCACGGCGGAACATCTCCTTCAGTTCGGCATTATGGGCGCCATGCTGGTTTCGGCGGTGGATCACAAGCCGTCGCCGACGGTAGGGCTGCTCAATATCGGCGAAGAAGCCACCAAAGGCAACGATATGGTGAAAAACGCCGCCGAGCTACTGCGGCGCAGCCACCTGAGCTTCTTCGGCAATGTGGAAGGAGACGATATTTATAAAGGAACGACCGACGTGGTGGTCTGCGACGGATTTGTCGGCAACGTCGCCTTAAAAACATCCGAAGGATTGGCACAAATGCTGGGCACTTTTCTGCGGCAAGAATTCCAGCGCAATCTACTCACCCGGCTGGCCGGTTTAATCGCGCTTCCCGTGTTAAACGCCTTTAAGCATCAGGTAGACCACCGCCACTATAATGGAGCCAGCCTGCTCGGTTTGCGGGGAATCGTGATTAAAAGTCATGGATCCGCGGATTGCACCGCTTTTCAATTTGCCATCGAGCGAGCGGTGGAGGAGGTGCGCAACGGCGTGCTTCACCGGATCAGCGAACAAATGACCTTACTAGCAGAGGAAGTCGCTTGAGCTATTCCCGCATTACCGGCACTGGCGGCTATCTACCCGAAAAAGTGCTGACCAACCACGATCTAGAAAAGATGGTGGAGACCAGCGATCAATGGATTGTCGAGCGCACCGGCATTCGTGAGCGGCGGATCGCGGCCGACGGGGAAACAACCANNCCGCCAGCTTACGCGCTATCGAAGCCGCCGCCATCCGCCCCGAGCAAATCGACCTCATTATCGTCGCCACGACAACGCCCGACCAAATTTTCCCCAGCACGGCTTGCTTTCTACAGCAAAAGCTTGGCGTTCGTGGTTGTCCTGCGTTCGATGTGCAAGCGGTATGCAGCGGTTTCATCTATGCGCTGGCAACCGCCGATCAATTTATTCGCAGCGGCCAATACCGTTGCGTCTTGGTCGTAGGGGCCGACATGCTTTCCCGCCTGTTGGATTGGAGCGATCGCGCGACTTGCGTGCTGTTCGGCGATGGCNNCTCGCCACGTCGACCCCCGATCAGACCTTTCCCGCCACTGCCGTGACCATCCAGGCCGAGCTTGGCATTACCCATGGCGCCGCCTTCGACCTTCAGGCGGTCTGCTCGGGCTTCGTTTTCGCTTTAGCCACAGTCGATAACTATCTGAAGAGTGGTCAATTCAAACGTGCCTTGGTGATCGGCGCGGAGACTTTTTCGCGGATTCTGGACTGGGAGGACCGTTCCACTTGCGTGCTGTTCGGCGATGGCGCGGGAGCGGCCATCGTTCAAGCAAGCGATACGCCCGGCATTCTCTCCAGCCATCTGCATGCCGATGGAAATTATCATTCCTGGCTGGAGACGCCCGGACAAATCGAGAACGGCGGCATCCGCGGAAATCCCTACATTGCCATGGAGGGCGGGACGGTTTTTAAATTTGCCGTTAACGCCTTGGGCGACGTAGTTGGCGAAGCGCTAGCCGCCAACCGGATGGATAAATCGGAACTCGATTGGCTGGTGCCCCACCAGGCAAATTTACGCATTATTCAAGGAACGGCGAAAAAATTGAAAATGGGAATGGACCAGGTGATTGTTACCCTGGATAAACAGGGCAATACCTCCGCCGCTTCTATCCCTCTGGCGCTCGATGTCGCCGTTCGCGACGGCCGTATTAAAAACGGTCAGACAGTTTTACTGGAAGGGATCGGCGGTGGATTTGCCTGGGGCGCGATATTGCTCCGATGGTGACGAGGAAGTAGGCGACAGCGATGAATATAGCTTTTGTATTTCCCGGTCAAGGCGCTCAATCGCCTGGCATGATGGCAGGGTTCGAGGATATTCCCGCAGTACGGGGCACGTTTGAAGAGGCGTCGGACATTCTTAAGCAAGATGTTTGGGCGCTGGTAGCCGCCGGCGCCCGTGCGGATGACTTAAACCAAACGCTCAACACACAACCGGTAATGCTGACAGCAGGCATGGCGGTATACCGCGCTTGGCGCGCTATTGGCGGCGATGCGCCTTCTCTGCTCGCTGGTCATAGTTTGGGGGAATATACTGCGCTGGTTGCAGCGGGCGCGCTTGAATTTGATGTGGCGTTGCCTTTAGTGCGGTACCGCGCGCAATGTATGCAGACGGCGGTAGCCGAGGGGAAGGGGGCAATGGCCGCCGTCCTCGGACTAGATGACGATACGGTGCGTGCGGCTTGCGCCCAGGCCGCGGAAGGCGAGGTTGTAGACGCGGTTAATTTCAATTCCCCGGGTCAGGTCGTGATCGCCGGCGAAAAACAAGCGGTTGAACGGGCGATGGCCGTGGCGCGGGAAAAAGGGGCGAAACGCGTCGTATGGTTGCCGGTCAGCGTGCCTTCCCACTGCGCGTTGATGCGCCCGGCGGCGGCGGCGTTGGCCAATTACCTGCAAACCGTTACATTAACGCCGCCGACCATTCCCGTGCTCCATAATGCGGATGTTGCCGCCTATACGGAAGCGTCCGCAATTAAAGACGCCTTAGTGCGCCAGCTCTATAATCCAGTTCGCTGGGTGGAAACGCTACGCGCGATGGCTAACCAAGAAATCACCCATGTGGCGGAGTGTGGGCCCGGCAAGGTGCTAACCGGGTTAAATAAGCGGATCGACGCCGCCATCGAAACGCTGTCATTGATGGACACCGTGGCGCTAAAAGCAGCAAAATCTATCCTCACGCCAAAATAAAGTGAGTTTTTGTTTAACTAATTAATGCAACAACATGAATTAATGATGGAAAAAGAACCCATTCGAGAACAAATTGCGTTAGTAACCGGTGCAAGCAGGGGAATCGGTAAGGCGATCGCCGTCGAGTTGGGAAGGCAAGGGGCGACCGTAATCGGCACCGCGACCAGCACTGGCGGCGCCCAAGCTATCGGCGGCTATCTGCAAACAGCGGGCGTCGCCGGCGCAGGAATCGAATTGGACGTCACGCTTTCCGCGCAAATCGCACAGGTTTTGAAGCATATCCGCGACACGTATGGAGAAGTATCGATCCTGGTCAATAATGCGGGGATTACCCGAGATAACTTACTGCTGCGGATGAAAGAAGAGGAGTGGGACGCTATTATGGAAACAAACCTGAAACCAGTTTTTAGGCTGTCTCAAAGCGTTCTCAAAGGGATGATGAAAGCGCGTTATGGCCGCATTATCACCATTTCCTCGGTAGTCGGCGCTACCGGAAATGCAGGCCAGGCCAACTATGCAGCCGCCAAAGCCGGTGTAACCGGACTATCTAAATCGCTGGCGCGGGAAGTCGGCAGCCGCAATATTACGGTAAATTGTGTAGCGCCGGGATTTATCGATACCGATATG
>DOVS01000352.1:0-757 GCA_003519965.1 Betaproteobacteria bacterium | reverse complement strand
AGAAAATCAACGGGATGCGATGCTAAGCCAGATCCCGCTTAGCCGTCTGGGAAAAACGGAGGAAATTGCCGCCGCTGTCGCCTTTCTGGCGTCGCCTCGCGCGGGATACATCACTGGCGAGACGCTTCACGTTAACGGCGGCATGTACATGGGTTAGTGGTTTAACTCAGCAAACTTTGATAGAATCCACCCGATTCTTCTATAGCGAAAATAGAAAGGGAAACAACCGATGGAAAACGTCGAACAACGCGTACATAAGATTGTTGCCGAGCAGTTAGGGGTAAACGAAACCGAAGTAAAAAACGAGTCGTCATTCGTCGATGATCTGGGCGCCGATTCTCTCGACACGGTAGAATTAGTCATGGCGCTGGAAGAGGAATTCGATTGTGAAATTCCGGACGAGGAAGCAGAGAAAATCACCACGGTTCAACAAGCCACCGATTACATCAATAACCACCAGAAGTAATCCGCAACCACATCATTTTTCCATAAAAGTTTCTCTTTTCACTCTGGGAGTCGCTTCGTGTCTGGGCGCAAGGTAGTTATTACCGGGCTAGGCGTTGTCTCGCCTGTCGGTATCGGTATTGACGAAGCATGGTCGAATATTGTCGCTGGGAAAACCGGGATTACGCGAATCACCCGTTTCGATCCTGCCGGGTTTGCCTCTCAAATAGCGGGGGAAGTCAACGCGTTTGACGTCAGCCGCTATCTCTCCGCTAAAGAGGCTCGCCGGATGGACGTTTTCATTCACTACGGG
>DOVS01000249.1 GCA_003519965.1 Betaproteobacteria bacterium | reverse complement strand
CCTTGGGTTACGGCGGTTTCATCGTCTTAATGACGGCGTTGCTGGTTTATCAACTGGCGACGCGCACGCCCTTCGAGTATAGCGTCCGGCAAGTGCGCCAACCGCTGTACGTGCAATTAACCACCGGTGAAATCCGTAACCGCTACCGGATTCGGCTGACGAATAAAACCGATCATACGCAAATCTATCGCTTTTCGGCGCAAGGCGTGCCAGCGAACGCATTGGTTTTTGGCGTGTCGAATATAATTAAAGTACGGGCGGGTAAAACGGTAATGATTATGGTCAATGTCAAGCTGCCGCCAGAAAAAGCGCTGCGGACGAAATACTTCGATTTCATCATCACGCCCGAAGGGGCCGTTAAGGAAACGGTGCACGCCCGCGCTCGTTTTTACGCCAAGCTGGAAGGGTAATATGAATTATAGCGAGACCATATTCGGCGGCGGTTTTCTCGTCGTCTTTCTTTATTTTGGTTTACGCATGCTCAAGGCGCCCGCTTATTGGCGGATGGTGATTAGCTTGCTAATACCGACGGTTGCTTACGCTGTCTATGCCAGCAAACATTGGCCAGGCGGCGATATGGTGACGATGCATATCGTGTTTTACTTGGCGGCGGGTTACGCCAGCGGTTTGGTCGGCAGTCAGCTCGGGAAAAGGAAAACGCAGAAAACCGAACCCTGGCCGGTTGCCATTGTGACTTTCTTTATCGTTCTCATCATTCTCCAAGCCATCTTCCTGGTTGTCGCCCGTCGCGGCATTCCGGTGCAGATGGCGGCGTGGTTTTTACCCGATGCGTCCCATCACGCGGTGCATACGGAATTTTCCGGCGTCGTGGCGCATGGAGAGTATGCGGCGAAAGCGATTCCTCAACACCTGCGCAGCCGCTATGACTTAATTCATAAGTTGGGCTGGAAAGTGCGGATTCATGGCCTGAGCAGCGCCACGCAAAACCGCCCGGTTCCGGTGGCGATTGAAGTGACGGCGATTAAAACCGGCCAGCCTGTCGATGGGATTACCGCCAGCCTGGTGTTGCGCTATGGCGGTTTTGTTCCAAAAACCCGCAAGATCGTGTTGCGCGAGCTGTCTCCGGGGATATATGGGACCTCGGTTACCTTCGAGGAAACCGGCTCCTGGGAATACGATTTGACGTTACGCTACGGCCAAGAAGCCTATGAGCATAGCAACCGCGTTCTCGTTTATGTCGGGTGATGCGGGTTGTGGACGCAGATTGCTTCCATTGCGGCCTGCCGGTTCCGCCGGATAGCGACTTTCTGGTTGCTATCGAGGGCGTTGCGCAGCCGATGTGCTGCCGCGGCTGCCAGGCCGTAGCCCAGGCGATCATCGATAATGGTTTGCAGGCGTATTACCAGTATCGTACCGAAATGCCGGAAAGCGGGCGCGAACGGGCGCCTCAGGCGCTGCAAAAGTTGGCGTTGTACGACCGCCCGGAAATCCAGAAAAGTTTTGTCATCACGCCAGCGGAGCATCTGCGCGAAGCGACGCTGATTTTGGAGGGGATTACGTGCGCCGCGTGCATTTGGCTCAACGAGCGACATTTGCAGCAGCTACCCGGCGTTAAGGACGCCCACGTTAATTATTCCACCCGCCGCGCCCGGGTTTCCTGGGATGAGCGCGAACTATCCCTCAGCCGTATTCTGCAGGAAATCCAATTACTCGGTTATACCGCGCACCCTTATAGCGCGCAGCGGCAGCAAGCCGTTCGCAAGCGGGAGCGGCAACAGGACTTGCGCCACTTGGCGGTCGCCGCGCTATGCACCGCTCAAGTCATGATGCTGGCGGTCGCGTTATACGCCGGAGCGGGCAGCGGCATTGAACCGCAGATCGTGAAATTGTTGCGTTATGCGAGCTTGCTGCTCACGCTGCCGGTTATTGGCTATGCCGCCGTTCCTTTCTACAAAAGTGCGTTTCGGGCAATTCTGTCGCGCCGGATGAACATGGATGTGCCGGTGACACTAGCCATCGGCAGCGCCTTCATTGGCAGTACCTGGAGTACGCTGGGAGGACGGGGCGAAGTCTATTTCGACGCCGTGACCATGTTCTGCCTGTTTTTATTGGCAACCCGCTACCTGGAAAGAAACGCCCGGGAAAAATCGACCGAGGCGGTGGAGAATTTACTCAAACTCGCGCCCGCCATGGCGGTGCGGATCAAAGACGATGTGCAGGAAATAGTACCCGTTGTGGAACTGGAAAACGGCGATATGTTTCTCGTCAAACCCGGAGAGTCCGTGGCCGCCGATGGTGCGGTCATCGAGGGCGAAAGCACGGCCGACGAATCGCTATTGACGGGTGAAAGCCGCGCCATCGCCAAAGGCTTGGGCGACACCGTGATCGCTGGAAGTATTAACCTGGAAGGGCCGTTGCGCGTCCGTGTGACCGGCGCGGGAGAAAACACCGTGTTGGCGGGCATCGTGCGGATGCTGGATCGCGCCCAGTCGGAGAAACCCAAGATCGCGCAAATGGCCGACCGGCTAGCGGGCTACTTTACTTATGGTCTGCTCGTACTGACGGCGCTCACCGCCTTGGCGTGGTGGTGGGTGGATCCCCAGCGCATTTTCGAAGCGAGCTTGGCGGTGCTGGTGGCGACATGCCCTTGCGCCTTATCGCTGGCGGCGCCCGCCGCCTTCGCCGCCGCGAGTTCGCGCTTGTTGCGCCGAGGCGTGTTGCTGACCCGCGGTCATGCGCTGGAAACTTCCTCCCATGTTAACCGGGTCGTGTTCGACAAAACCGGCACCTTGACTTACGGTAAGCCGTGCTTGCAAAAAACGGAGCCTCTCGCCGAAGTGGACGCCGATCGTTGTTTGGCCATTGCCGCCAGCCTGGAGCAAGCCTCCGAACATCCGCTGGCGGCAAGTTTTTTGGCGATGGTGGACCAGGATCGGTTGTTGACGGTGGAGCAGCCGCAGAATACGCCGGGGAAAGGCGTAAACGGCGTCATCGGCGGCATTCGCTACGCGTTGGGCAATCGCGCGCATTCGCCGTTAATTTGCGGCAACGGCAACGGCAACGGCGCCGCGGCGGATGACGACGGCGTAACCGACGTATGGTTGTGCGACGAGCGGCGCGTTCTGGCGAAATTTTCGTTGTCCGACGCCTTGCGCCCGGAGGCGGTGGCGGCGGTGCGTGCTTTACGGGCGCATGGGCTGATGGTGACGATTTTGAGCGGCGACTCCAAAGGCGCCGTCTCCCATATCGCTCATCGGCTAGGGGTGGAAGACTATTATTGGGGCATGCGCCCGGAGGACAAGCTGGCGGCGTTGAAGAAAATGCAATGCCAGGGAGAGGTGGCGGCTATGGTGGGCGATGGCGTTAACGACGCGCCGGTGCTGGCGGGTAGTCAACTCTCCATCGCCATGGGCGGCGGCGCCGAGGTTGCGCGGGCGAGCAGCGACATCGTGCTGCTGACGCAACGGTTGGGCGAAGTGTGGCAGGCGCTGGAAACCGGCCGCGCCAGTATCCGCATTATGCACCAAAATTTTATGTGGGCGGTCGCCTATAATATGATCGTCGTGCCTTTCGCCGCCCTGGGCATGGTGCCTCCTTGGCTGGCGGCGTTAGGTATGTCGGTTAGCTCGCTGGTGGTGGTGACCAACGCACTGCGGCTGCGAGAGGGAAAATTGGATGACGATTGAAGGAGCGACGCCATGCCGATCATGGTGCTAGGCTATTTGCTGGGGTTGGCGCTGTTTGTCGTGATCGCGCTTGGTCTGGGATTCTTCTGGGCGGTGAAAAGCGGCCAGTTCGAGGACATGGAGGGACCGGCGCAGCGTATGTTGATGGATGACGACGATCCCATGATTCCCCGCCGCAAGTTGAAGCAGGGAGAGGATTAGCCTACAATTCACCAGATACGTTAGCGGAAAAAGCTGGATTGTTTACGGCCCGCTGGAAATGGTGGAAATCCGAAGGAGGGATGGTATGTTGCACCGCGATAGTGTTCCAATGATTATTGTCACTACCCTGATCGTCATGGCGTGGTTAAGCTTTTTATCGGTCGTTTTGTTTAGTTGATCGCGGCTCCCCATGAGAAAACGGCGTTGCATCGATGCAACGCCGTTTTTTTGCGTGCTTGGGATGGCCGCTTGTTAAGCGGCGGCGTTCTCTGGCCGCATCAGCGCCCGCATTTTTTGCAGCGCTTTTTGTTCGATTTGGCGGATGCGCTCCGCGGAAACGCCATACTCGCTGGCCAGCTCGTGTAGTGTGGTGGAGCCATTCTCGCTCAGCCAGCGGCATTGGATGATGCGCTGGCTGCGTGCGTCCAGCGTGGCTAACGCGCGTTCCAGTCCGCGGCTGCGGGTGCGCGCGTTTTCATTGTTTTCCAGACAGGCGGAAGGTTCCGCCGCAGTATCGGTCAGATAGTCGATCGGAGCAAAACCGTCCTCGTCGTCGTCGGCGTTGCTTTCCAGCGGAATGTCGCGGCCGCCGAGACGGGTTTCCATTTCGACGACCTCTTCCTCGCGCACGCCGAGCTGCTGGGCGACATCGCGAATTTCATCCGGCTTCAGGCTATGAGTCCCCTTTTTCATGCTGCGCAGATTGAAAAATAGCTTGCGCTGCGCCTTGGTGGTGGCGACCTTCACCATCCGCCAATTTTTCAGGATATATTCATGGATTTCGGCGCGAATCCAATGGATTGCGAAGGAAACCAAGCGGACTCCCCGCTCCGGGTCGAAGCGGCGCACCGCTTTCATCAAACCGATATTGCCTTCTTGGATAAGGTC
>DOVS01000009.1 GCA_003519965.1 Betaproteobacteria bacterium | reverse complement strand
ATTCTTTTCATCATGGACATGATACTTTTTGGAACGCCGAATCACCTTTCCCAGCAACGGATGCTTCACTTTGCGCTCGACCAAGCCGGAAACCGTCCTGTCCATTTTATCGCTTACCACACGCCCGCTCAGGGTGCGCTTGATCTTAACCTCGCTCATGATTGCTTAGCCTTCTCTGTGATAATAGTGCGAGCCCGCGCAATATCTTTACGCAGCTTGCGTAACTGATCCACTTTATTGCTTTGCTGGGTCGAAATTTGCATCCGCATTCCGAACTGCGCCCGCAGCAACTCCTTGAGCTCATTCCTAATTTCATCCGGCGATTTCGCCCTCAATTCGCTCGCTTTCATTTCAACCACCTATTTGTCGCGTTACAAAGGTTGTGGCGAATGGCAGCTTGGCGGCAGCCAGGCGAAACGCCTCGCGGGCTACCGCTTCGTCTACGCCATCCATTTCATAGAGCACTTTGCCAGGCTGGATCACCGCCACGAAAAATTCTGGGTTGCCTTTACCGTTACCCATCCGCACTTCCGCTGGTTTCTTACTAATTGGCTTATCAGGGAACACGCGAATCCAAATTTGACCGCCGCGTTTAATATGACGCGTCATCGCACGGCGCGCCGCCTCTATTTGGCGTGCGGTTAACCGTCCCCAGTCCGTCGCCTTCAAGCCAAACTCACCGAAATTTACTTTAGTTCCGCGGGTCGCCATCCCGGTATTACGGCCCTTATGCTGCTTACGGAACTTTAATTTAGCTGGTTGCAGCATGCTTCGCTCCTGCCTTCCTCGATTTACCCTCTGGCTTCGCCGCCAGCACTTCGGGTTTACCCATCGTTTCGCCCTTGAACACCCAGACCTTGATACCGATTACACCATAGGTCGTCTTGGCGACCGCCACACCGTATTCAATATCGGCGCGCAAGGTATGTAAAGGAACACGGCCCTCCCGGTACCATTCGGAACGGGCGATCTCGATACCGTTCAAACGGCCAGAGCTGGCAATCTTAATTCCCTGGGCGCCCAGCCGCATCGCATTTTGAATCGCACGCTTCATGGCGCGGCGGAACATTACCCGCTTTTCCAGTTGGTTGGCGATGCTCTCGGCGATTAACTGCGCATCAATCTCCGGCTTCCGGATCTCCTCGATATTCAAGTGAACGGGAATTCCCATCATCTTCTGGAGCTGGCCGCGAAGCAATTCAATATCTTCGCCTTTCTTTCCGATCACGACACCCGGTCGGGCGCTGTGAATCGTTATTCTGGCGTTACGCGCCGGACGTTCGATAACGATCTTGCCGACCGCCGCGTGCGCCAACTTACTCTTGAGGAATGACCGCACCTTAATGTCGTCCGCCAACATCGTGGAAAAATTCCGGCTGTTCGCGTACCACTTGGATGTCCAGTTCTTTAGTACGCCTAGGCGAAATCCAATTGGATTAATTTTCTGTCCCATGATCTTCCCTCAATCGCCCACGATTACCGTGATGTGGCAAGTCGGCTTCAAAATTTTAGCGCCACGCCCTTTGGCGCGCGCCCGGAAGCGTTTCATCACCGACCCCTGATCGATACAAATGGTCGATATTTTTAGTTCATCAATATCGGCGCCCTCATTATGCTCGGCGTTAGCAATCGCCGAGTCCAACACCTTTTTGATGATCTTAGCGCCCTTCTTCGGGCTAAACGTCAGCATATCCAACGCTTTATCAACCCGCAGCCCACGTATTTGGTCAGCGACCAAGCGCCCTTTTTGGGGAGACAACCGCACGCCACGCAATACAGCACTTACTCTCATCTCAGCTCTCCCTATCTCTTCGCCTTCTTGCCGGCGGCGTGCCCCTTAAAGGTGCGCGTCAGCGAGAATTCGCCCAGTTTATGGCCGACCATGTTTTCGGAGATATAAACCGGAACATGCTGCCTGCCGTTGTGTACAGCGATCGTCAGACCGACGAAATCAGGTAATACGGTAGACCGCCGCGACCAGGTTTTGATCGGGCGTTTGTCGCGAGTCGCCTGGGCGGTCTCCACCTTTTTCAGCAAGTGGACATCGACAAATGGGCCTTTCTTAATAGAACGTGCCATCTTAATTCCTTTTATTTGCTATGGCGTCGCCGGACAATCATGCCAGACGTACGCTTGTTTCGCCGAGTCCGATGCCCTTTGGTCGGAACCCCCCAGGGACTAACCGGATGACGGCCAGCCGCAGTCTTACCTTCGCCACCGCCATGGGGATGGTCAACCGGATTCATCGCCACACCCCGAACCGTTGGGCGAATCCCCCGCCAGCGCTTAGCGCCCGCCTTCCCGATAGAACGCAAGCTGTGCTCGGCATTCCCCACCTCGCCAATAGTGGCGCGGCAATCGACATGCACCTTGCGGATTTCGCCAGAACGCAGCCGCAATTGGGCATAACTGCCCTCGCGAGCGAGCAATTGCACCGAGGCCCCAGCCGAGCGCGCCAACTGCGCTCCTTTGCCGGGGCGCATTTCGATACAGTGGATCGTTGTGCCGACCGGTATGTTGCGCAACGGCAGACAATTTCCGGCCTTAATCGGCGCCTCTACGCCGCTGACCAGCTCCATATCGACCGCAACACCCTTAGGCGCAATAATGTAGCGCCGCTCGCCGTCGCGGTAACACAGCAAAGCAAGATGCGCCGTGCGGTTTGGGTCATATTCCAGACGCTCCACCTTGGCGAGAACGCCATCTTTGTTCCGTTTGAAATCGACCAAGCGGTAGTGTTGCCGGTGACCGCCGCCATGGTGGCGCGTCGTAATCCGACCCAGGTTATTCCGCCCGGCATGCCGGCTTTGCTTCTCCACCAGGGCGGAAACCGGCGCGCCTTTGTGCAGCCCCGGCGTCACAACCTTGACAACGGCGCGCCTTCCAGCGGAAGTAGGTTTTACTTTAACCAATGCCATCTTCGACTCTCCTTATTGCGCCGAGGACGCAAAATCAATTTCCTGGCCAGACTTCAGGCACACGTAAGCCTTCTTCCAATTCTTTCGCCGCCCCATGGAACGGCCGAAGCGCTTTTGCTTGCCCTTGACGTTGGCGACCTGTACCGTTTCCACATCCACCTTAAACAGCAGCGTCACCGCCGCTTTGACTTCTTGCTTGGTCGCGTCGCCGACAACCTTAAACACGACCTGGCTGCTCTTATCCGCCACCATCGTGCTTTTCTCGGAAACCACCGGCGCCAGCAACACCTGCATTAAGCGCTCGTCCGTCATTTTCGGTGCATTCATCATGACAGCCACTCCTCAAACTGCTTTACCGCATTCCGCGTCATGAGCACCTTGGCGAAACTCACCAAACTTACTGGATCGGCGGACTTGGACTCCATCACCATCACGTGAGGCAAATTACGGGCGGATAAATATAGGTTTTCGTCCAGCGCATCGGTGATGATCAACACGTTGTCCAACCCCATCCCTTTGATTTTTTGCGCCAACGCCTTAGTTTTAGGCGACTCGAGCGTAATCGTTTCTACTACCGAGATGCGCCCTTGGCGCGCCAGCTCGGACAGAATCGAACGCATCCCGGCGCGATACATCTTTTTATTCACTTTATGACTGAAGTTCTCTTCCGGGCTACTCGGGAATATCTTGCCGCCACCGCGCCACAGAGGACTAGACGCCATACCAGCGCGCGCCCGCCCGGTGCCTTTCTGACGCCACGGCTTACGCGTGCTTTTCGCCACGGCGGAGCGGTCTTTCTGGGCGCGATTGCCTCCGCGCGCATTCGCCTGGTAAGCGGTCACTACCTGATGCACCAGCGCCTCGTTAAACTCACGGCCGAATAGCGTATCGGATGCGCTTAAGGAAGCGGTTTCCTCGCCTTGCTCGTTAATCAGCTTAAGTTCCATCACGCACCTGCCTTCACACTGGGACGAACAATCACGTCATTGCCCTTGGAACCGGGAATAGCCCCTTTGATCAGCAGCAAATGGCGCTCTGTATCGATTCGGACAATTTCCAAATTCTGCGTCGTCGTCTTCGCGGCGCCGTAATGACCGGCCATTTTTTTCCCGGGAAAAACACGTCCTGGATCTTGCGCCTGACCAATAGACCCGGGGGCGCGCGTCGTAATCGAGTTGCCATGGCTGGCGCGATTGGAACTGAAATTATGGCGTTTGATCACGCCGGAAAATCCCTTGCCCTGAGAAGTGCCGGAGACATCCACTTTCTGTCCTACCTGGAAGCGCTCGAGCGTCAGCGTGTCGCCGAGTTTTAAATCGCCGATTTCATCGGACGATGCGGTGAATTCCTTCAGTGCGCGCCCGGCTTCGACTCCGGCTTTCGCAAAGTGGCTGACCAGCGGCTTGCTAATACGATGGGCGCGGCGCGTGCCGCAAGTGACCTGAACGGCGGAATAGCCATCGGTCGCGAAGGTTTTGATCTGAGTCACGCGATTATCCGACACGTCCAGCACTGTCACCGGAACGGACGCGCCGTCCTCGGTGAAAACACGGGTCATGCCAATCTTGCGACCGACAAGTCCAAGGCTCATGATTCTTTCCTTAACAAAGGGCCGATTGCGATTGACCGGCGATATTTATTAACTACCGCATTGGCGAGCAACGCCGCCAATGAACTATTACAACTTGATCTCGACGTCCACGCCAGCCGGTAAATCCAGCTTCATCAGCGCGTCCACGGTTTTGTCGGTGGGATCGACAATATCCATTAGCCGCAAATGGGTGCGAATTTCCAACTGATCCCGAGACGTTTTGTTCACATGTGGCGAACGCAGGATATCGAACCGTTCGATTCGGGTGGGTAAGGGAACAGGCCCTTTCACCACGGCGCCAGTGCGCTTGGCGGTATCGACGATTTCCAGCGCGGAGCGGTCAATCAGCCGATAGTCAAACGCTTTCAGGCGAATACGTATCTTTTGGTTTTTCATAATCTAATTTTTTACCCTAAAGCAAGTTATTCGATAACTTTCGCCACCACACCGGCGCCGACGGTGCGGCCGCCTTCGCGGAT
>DOVS01000062.1 GCA_003519965.1 Betaproteobacteria bacterium | reverse complement strand
GTTTTGCCGGTGCCGGTTTGGGCCGACGCCATTAAATCATGGCCCGCCATTGCCTCTGGGATGGCTTGTGCCTGAATCGGCGTTGGGCTGCGATAGCCGCATTCGTTCAACGCTTGGAGAATGGCGGGATTTAAGCCGAGTGCTTCGAATGACATGAAATATCCTTCCTAATGGCGACGGACGAGCGCGGCGCGCAGGTTACTGAATTTAACGGCGCAAGCCGTCGCGGGTTAAATCGCGCAAGCAAACCGAACCGGCCGTTAAACCTTTATTCAGGCAACCGTGTGGAATATCCGCTAGCGCACAAACATCGTCGCTAACCGGTAGCATCTTGATTCGCAGACGCCCGAATTGGCGTCTGGATAGGGTCAGGGAGCGATGAACTAATGCAGCTCAAATGGTGCATGCTGCAAAGAAGCGGAATTATACGGACATTCCCGAAAAAAGCCAAGCGGCTATGGTAGAATGTCGCCCTTTTTAGAATAACGGGAAAACTACGCTCATGCCGCGCGCCCTACGAAATGTCGCTATCATCGCCCACGTTGACCACGGAAAGACCACCTTGGTCGACAAGCTCCTCCAGCAGGCCGGCGCCTTTGCCGCCCATCAGCAGATCACCGAGCGGGTGATGGACAGCAACGACCTGGAGAAGGAGCGGGGCATCACCATCCTTGCTAAGAATACCGCGGTGGACTACGAAGGCGTTCACATCAATATCGTCGATACGCCCGGGCACGCCGATTTTGGCGGCGAGGTCGAGCGGGTGCTGTCCATGGTGGACGGCGTGCTGTTGCTAGTGGACGCGGTGGAAGGCCCCATGCCGCAAACCCGTTTCGTCACCAAGAAGGCCTTGGCGCTGGGACTCAAGCCGATCGTGGTCGTCAATAAGGTAGACCGTCCCGGCGCGCGCCCGGATTGGGTGGTCAATCAGACCTTCGATCTGTTCGACAAATTGGGGGCGACCGACGAGCAACTGGATTTCCCGATTGTCTACGCTTCCGCGCTGAACGGTTATGCGACGCTGGATTTAGCCGAGCAAAGCAGCGACATGCGTCCCTTGCTCAATACCGTCTTGTCCCATGTCTCGGCGCCCGCCGGCGATCCCGCTCAATCCTTGCAATTGCAGATCAGCGCCTTGGACTATTCCAGCTTCGTCGGCCGCATCGGTGTCGGCCGCATTAGCCGCGGCCGCTTGCGGCCGGGGCAGGACGTGATCGTACTGGCTGGCGAGGGCGCGGCGAAGAAAGGGCGCGTCAACCAAGTGCTGGGTTTCCGCGGCCTGGAACGGGTGCCCATGGACGAAGCCGAAGCGGGCGATATCGTGCTGATTAGCGGTATCGAGGAAATCGGTATCGGCGTGACCCTGGCCGATCCCGCCCAGCCGGAGGCGTTGCCGATGCTGAGCGTGGACGAGCCGACCCTAACCATGAATTTTCAGGTCAACACCTCGCCGCTAGCCGGTCAGGAAGGAAAATTCGTCACCAGCCGCCAGTTGCGCGAGCGGCTGCACAAGGAACTACTAATCAACATGGCGCTGCGGGTGGAAGACACCGAAGACACCGATATATTCCTGGTGTCCGGCCGTGGCGAGCTGCACCTCACCATTCTGCTGGAAAATATGCGCCGCGAAGGTTACGAGTTGGCGGTGTCGCGGCCGCGGGTATTGATTAAAGAATGCGACGGCGTTAAGTGCGAGCCGTTCGAACTACTCACGGTGGATGTAGAAGAAGCCCACCAAGGGGCGGCGATGGAAGCCTTGGGCTCGCGCCGCGGCGATTTGCAGGACATGGCGCCGGACGGTCACGGGCGGGTGCGGTTGGACTATCGCATTCCGGCCCGCGGCTTGATCGGCTTTCAGTCCGAATTTCTCACCATGACCCGGGGCACCGGCATTATGAGCCACGTATTCGACGAATACGCAGCGGTGAAGCCGGACATTTCCGCGCGCCGTAACGGCGTGCTGGTCTCCGCCGAAAACGGCGAGGCGGTGGCCTATGCATTATGGAACCTGGAAGACCGAGGGCGGATGTTCGTGAATCCCGGCGAACGCCTCTATACAGGCATGATTATCGGCATCCATAGCCGCGAAAACGACCTGGTGGTCAACCCGATTAAGGGCAAGAAGCTCACCAATGTCCGCGCCTCCGGCAAGGACGACGCGATTACATTGACGCCGCCGGTCTCGTTGACATTGGAATCGGCCATCGAATTTATCGCCGACGACGAGCTCGTGGAAATCACCCCCCAATCCATCCGCCTCCGCAAACGTCATTTGACTGAAAACGAGCGTAAGCGCGCGGCGCGCGCGTAGCGAGTTTCGGCGGAGGCCAGCCGCTAGGCGGGCCGAAGCCAAAAGTCCCAGTCAGCGCGCGGCGCTAAAAAGGCTTGCGTTGCCGAAAGACGGTGAACGCCGAGGCGAGGGACGCTTTCAACGCGCGTTCCAATAAGCGTTTGCCGTTTGCCGTCAAGTTCTGTCCCTGGCGCAGCATCGTTTGATAGAAGCGATGATAGAACGCGTCGGGCTCCACGCGGATGCGGAATATAAGGGCGGCGGCCGCCGGACGCCGCCG
>DOVS01000262.1 GCA_003519965.1 Betaproteobacteria bacterium | reverse complement strand
GCTAGCGAGGACATCAGGTTGACGATGCCGCCGCCGCGGTAGTCGGGAAAGTGCAGGGAGGTATCCGGCATGGTTGCTTTCTCGGTCTTGGCGTTACGCATCCGCCGGAATGTTCCGGCGGCGCGCGGGGCGCGTCCCTGTTCATGGCGCAATATCGGTTATATTAGCGCGGGCTGGCGGCAGTGGCTAGAAGGACGGAGTCGGCGGCGNNCGGCGCGGCATCGGGCGCCGCCGCCGTGGAGGCCGGCCGAAAGACAAGCACCGTCAGACGCAGTCCGCCGCCGCCGGAATTCGCGGCGTTATGCGATGGAGACGGCGCCGAGGGGCGATTGCCGCTAGAATAACGCGTTATGGTTGACTATCGATTGGAGGAATGCGATGAAATTGCGTGCGATGTTGGGGGCGGCGCTAGCCGCTGTCGTGGTTTTGGTTAGCGGTTGCAGCGCGTTACGGCAGCCGCCCGGCGAACCGGCGGCGGAAACGGCGGCGCAACGCTATGGGCAATATTGCGAGCAGCTGGGGCATTTGAAGGGGACGCCGGGTTTCGACGCCTGCATTCGGCGGCAGGAAAATATTTACCAATAGGGTCTTTATCCGGTGCGGGCGGTTTTGCTAGCCAATGTCATCGCGGCCCTTGCCGGACGATCCCGTCGGCGGCGCGTAGCGTGGGGAGGCTCGTCGCGCGTTCCTAACATTTTGCGGGCGCACATTAGGCGATTTTTTCCCGTTTGACCATACGCCTTTCGGGTGAGTCGGTTTCCCCCCAAAGCCCTAGTTCGTTTGTCGGCTTTTTTGGCTATGATCCCTCTTCTTTCCTTGAGGAGGCCGTTGGCTTTCCTTGGATTCGATGATTCTCGTGGGGAGGTATGGGCGTGCGGTTGAAGGGTTTGATTTCCTATTTGTTTCCCGAACAAGCGAGCGTGAGCGCACGGGAAAAACTATTTTCCGGCATTGGCGGCTTTATCGGTATTTTTTTGGTGGCTTGGTTTACCCACCAAGTCGCTCACCCAGGGCATGGGCCGATTATTATTGCGTCCATGGGGGCTTCCGCGGTGTTGCTGTTCGGGGTGACCCACGGGCCGCTTTCCCAGCCGTGGGCGCTTGTCGGCGGTAACTTGATTTCGGCGTTTATTGGCGTGCTGTGCGCCCGCTATATCCCGGAATTTTATCTCGCGGCGGCAACCGCGGTGGGGGTCGCCATTTTCGTCATGTACTGGCTGCGTTGCTTGCATCCGCCTGGCGGGGCGACCGCATTGCTGGCGGTAATCGGCGGGCGGCAGATTCATCATTTGGGTTTCGGCTATGTGTTTACCCTGGTGGCGGTGAATGTCGGCATTATGCTGTTGACCGCCTGGGTATTTAATAATGTGATGCCGGGACGCCGTTATCCTGCCCAGAAGCGCCGCGCCGCGCCCCCGCCCGAGAAGGCGGCGGCGGTGGCGCCCGAGCGCCGCCATTTGCACGAAGATATTATGGCGGCGTTGCGGGATATGGATTCGTTCATCGATATTACCGCCGAGGATATCGAGCGGATTTATACGTCGGTGACGATTCATGCTCAGCAGCGGCAGTTAGGGGAAACCGTGTGCCGGGATATCATGACGCGCCAGGTGGTCTTCGTCCGACCGGAAACGTCGCTGCAAGAGACGTGGAATATTCTCATCCGGCAAGGCATTCGCGGCATGCCGGTGGTCGACGCCAAGCGGCGGGTGGTGGGGATGGTGGCGATTACCGACTTTCTCAAGCATACCGATTGGGATTGGCGCGCTAAATGCTCCACTCGCCTGCGTCATTTACTATCGCGTCAATCTCGCCTGAAAACAGACGCACCGAGGCGGGCTGCACATATTATGACCACGACGGTGGTTAAAACCCATGAAGATACACCGGTCGTGGAGTTGTTCGTCGCTTTCGCCGAAAAGCGCATCAATCATCTCCCGGTGGTCGATGGGGAGTTGCGTTTGGTGGGTATCGTGACCCGCTTGGATTTGCTCCATCTTTTCTATCGCGGCGACCGCCGGCCGGCGGCGGCGTGACCCGGGAAATGCGTTCGCGCACCCCCTCTTAATATGCATAATGCATATTGGCTAACGTAAAATCCTTTCGCCGTCAACAGTTATCCACATTGCCGGATCGTTCGATGAGTTTCTACAGCAAACACCTTGATGGATATAGTGTTTTTTCAACGTCTTGTTTTTAATAAAAATTTTCCTACTGACTCCTTTCTGCACAATAGTAAAAAATCGAGTGGGGCAAGGTAGTTACGTTTTTATGAAGGGGAAATCCACAAAGTTATCCACAAATTTTGTGGATGAATTAAATAATGCTTCCATCAAAGCAGGTTATGACATTTAATTAAAAATTTCCGTGAACAATGTAGGTTGCCTTGGAGGCTGCGGGCGTGGTTTATTCTTCCGCGATCGCAGCGCCGCCGCGATAGTTCCGCTGATTGATGAAAAGGCTGTTCCCCGGCATTCGTTTGGCCATTTTCTTGGATTCGGCGGCGATCTCCGAGATTTCCATGTGCGAGGTGAAGGCGCCGGCTGCGACTTCCACCGCGCCGATGGAGAGTGTGGTCAAGGCGTGAAACTCTTTTTCCTCCCGGCGGTTTTCGCTCAGGTAGCCGCCTTGCGCCAAGTCCTGGGCGCTGAAAAACGGCGCGATTTCCCGCTCGAACCGATTCAGCGCGGCTTGGCAGCGCTGCCGCCAGTCCTCGCTGCGGAAAATAACGATAAAGTCGTCTCCGCCGATATGGCCGATAAAATCTCGCACGGGGTCGCAGATGGCGGAGAGAATCTTGCCCGTCAGCTGGATGATCGCATCTCCCTTGCTGAAGCCATAGGCGTCGTTAAACGGTTTGAAGTGGTCGAGGTCGCAATAGCAAGCGCAAAACGGCAGGTTGCCGCGCAATAATAGGCCGATCCGCTCGATAATAGGGACGTTGCCCGGCAATTGGGTGAGCGGGTTGGCGTAGCGCGCCGCATGGATTTGCAGTTCGGTAATTTCGCGCATTAAATCATGGCCGCGGCCCATGCCAAGATAGCGCCCGTTGTCGGTAATGATGAAACCGTTGGCCAGGTGACGCCGGTCTACATCGATGACGATGCGGCTGAGTTCCTGGATGGTCAGGTTCTTGTCGACGATTAGCGGGTCGGCGTCCATGAACGCGGTACAGGGTTTCTTACCGTACAGTTCGCGCCGGTAGGGGCGGGCGAAGCGGTCCACTAGAAAATAACGGTTGATGAGTCCGATCGGTGTCTGATTGTCGTTGACTACGGGTACGGCGTCTAATTCTGGGTCTTGGTTGAATAAGTAATAGACCTGTTCATTTGGCGTGTTCGCCATGACCGGCGGCGCTAGTTTCAATAGTTTCTTTTCAATTTCGTCGCTCTGGATCGCCAGCTTGGCGTTCGGCCGGCGCGCCGCCGGGCGCGTGATTTCCGGATCGATGTGCGTTTCCGGGCGCAGCGTCGGGCGGGCGATGTGATAGCCTTGGCCCAGACTAATGCCCAGGGTTTTAATTTTCTGGAATTCGGCGGGGGTTTCGATGCCCTCCGCAATAACTTGGGTGCCGGCGTTGTGGGCGATTTCCTGAATTGACCGGACGAACTGCGCTTTGAGGGAGTCATGGTCGATGGACTGGATAAAGTGCCGGTCTATTTTGACGAAATCCGGGCGCAGCACTGACCATAGATGCAAGCTGGCGTATCCTTCTCCCAGGTCGTCGATGGCGATTTGAACCCCCTGGGCGCGATAGTGATCGACAGCGTCCAGCAACCGGTCCCGTTCGCTATCGCGGGTCGCGACATTTTCCGTCAGTTCGAGTACGAGACGCGACGGCTCCAGCCAGCTATGTTCGGCAAATGCAATGCTGTCATCGCGGTGCTGGAGGTAATGCCGCATCAGGATGTCCGGGCTGATGTTCAGGAACAAGCGGCCGGGTAGCTGTTGTTTGACGAAATGCTCGGTCAATACCTGGCAGCAAAGGATTTCCAACTCGAAAGTCAAGCCGAATTGGCGCGCCATGGAAAATAATTGGATAGGGGCGTGCAGCGGAGTATCCGCCGGGCCGCGGATGAGTCCCTCGAATCCTATGATCGCGCCGTTGCGCATATCGATAATCGGCTGGAACAATGCATCCAGGCGTTTCTGCTCCAGAATGTCGTGCAGGCAGGCGAGCGTTTCCGCCCGGCCGGTTATCGCGCGGCAGGCGGCGGGAAGCAGGGGAAGGGTGTTGGCAAGGGCGTCCATCGTATTACTGCTTTCAATCCATCGTGTCGTCATAATACCCCCGAAGCTGAAACGGCAATTCGCCGCCTTTCTCCGATGGCGGGAGAAAAAAAATAGCAGAATGGTGTGTCGGTTTCGTGACAATCATCGTTTTGCGCGCGGGGCGCGTTGACCTGGGCGCCGCCTTGTGATTAAATACTCCGCCTCACATTGGGTGGTTAGCTCAGCGGTAGAGCACTGCCTTGACATGGCAG
>DOVS01000257.1:7972-11932 GCA_003519965.1 Betaproteobacteria bacterium | reverse complement strand
CCCTATGGCGTAGCCCCCAGCAGCAATAAACAACGTTTTTGGCGCAACAGCTTTAGTCATTTTTACGCGTCTCCCGGAAACAAGCCGCGCCATACTGTCGAGTATCATCTCGACGCGCTGCGCCGCGTCGGCGTATACCCTGCCGAGTCGGAAAAACGCCTGACGTTGGTGGCGGGAGACGAGGCCGACGCCGCGATCATGCGCCGGCTTCAGCAGCACGCCGTGCCGGCGAGCGGTTTCATTCACGTCCACCCGGCTTCACGCTGGCTGTTCAAGTGCTGGGCGGAAGACAAGATGCGCATGCTCATCGCCCGCCTCCAAGCCGCCGGCCACTTGGTTGTGATCACCGCCGCGCCCGCCGCCGAGGAAATGGCGATGATCCAGCGCATTATCGCCCCGCTGCCACAACCGCCAGTCGATCTAGCGGGACAATTGAGCTTGAAGCAATTGGCGGCGCTCAGCGCCCGCGCCCGCTTGTTCATCGGCGTGGATTCCGCGCCGATGCATATCGCCGCCGCCATGCAAACCCCCACCGTCGCTCTATTCGGGCCGAGCGGCGACCAGGAGTGGGGGCCATGGCGCGTACCGTCGCGCATCATTACCGCCGATGTGTCCTGCCGTCCCTGCGGCAACGACGGCTGCGGCGGCGGCAAGGTGAGCGAGTGCCTACAATCGCTTTCCGTGGACGCCGTGCTGGACGCCGCCAACGCGCTGCTCGCCGGATGAGGCCGCTCCGCATCGCGCTCATCCGCCAGCGCTACACCGCCTTCGGCGGCGCGGAACGCTTTGTGGCCCGCGCCGCAACGGCGCTCGCCGAACAAGGCGTAGAGTTAGCCCTGGTCACCCGCCGCTGGGCGGATGACCGCACGGCCCGCGCCCTGATCTGTAATCCTTTTTATATCGGTAATCTGTGGCGTGATTGGGGATTCGCCCGCTGTGTCTGCAAGATGTTGGCGCAAGAAAATTTCGATTTGGTGCAGTCTCACGAGCGCATCGCTTGCTGCGATGTGTACCGCGCGGGAGACGGCGTGCATCGAGAATGGCTCAAGCAGCGGCGGCGCGTTCTGCGTCTACGGGGGAAAATCGGCATCGCGCTCAACCCCTACCATTATTATGTGACGATGGCGGAAAAAGCCTTATTCCATAGCCCCCGCCTCAAGGCGGTGATCTGCAATTCACGCATGGTGAAGGAGGAGATCCGCCACTACTTCGGCGTGCCGGAAGAAAAACTGCATATCATTTATAGCGGGGTAGACACTGCCGCCTTCCACCCCACTGTTCGAGAACAACACCGTGACGCCATTCGGGCGCGCTATGGCATTCCTCCCGATTGCCCGGTTTTTTTGTTCGTCGGCGCGGGATTCGAGCGCAAGGGGTTGGCCGCGTTACTCAACGCCATGGCGGCCTTGCCGCCATCCACGCATCTGCTGGTGGTGGGAAAGGATCGAAAGATCGGCGCTTTTAGAACGCTGGCCGCCAAGCTTCACCTAAACCGGCGCGTGTGTTTCGTCGGCGCCCAAGCGGAGGTGCGGCCCTTTTACGGCGCCGCCGACGCCCTTGTCCTCCCCACGCTTTACGACCCGTTCCCCAATGTCGCGCTAGAAGCGATGGCGTGCAGTCTGCCGGTTATCACCAGCAGCAAAAGCGGAGCGGCGGAATGTATCCGCCCCGGAGAAAACGGTTTTGTCTGCGATGCGCTGGATACGGCGGGACTCGCCGACGCCATGGCCCGGACCATTAAGAACAGCCGCGCCATGGGAATAGCGGCGCGCAAAACCGTTGAACCCTTCGATTTGGACGCCATGGGAAGCGCGTTGCACGCCTTATATCGTTCGCTCGTTGAGCGACGCTTCGGATAACGCCGCAAGCCACGGTATAATGGCGTAAACCAGCGATAACGCCAATGCCAGAAAACCTACCCGGCGCGCGGCAAGATACGCCGCGCCGAATCAACGCCCGATGACCGAACCGAAATACACCAGCCGCGAACTATACCGGCGCCTATTGCACTACCTCATGCCTTACTGGCGGGTTTTTCTTCTCTCCGTCGGCAGCATGGTGCTGATTGCGGCCAGCGAACCGGCTTTCGCCGCGCTACTGAAGCCAATGCTGGACGGCAGCTTCGTCAAAAAAGATGTCCATACCATGCATTTGATGCCGCTATTGCTGCTGCTGCTGTTCCTGGTTCGCGGCATTGCCAGCTATGTCAACACCTACACCATCCAATGGATCAGCAGCAAAATGGTTATGGATTTACGAGATACGGCGTTTCGTCAATTGCTCGCCCTGCCGACGACGTACTACGACAACCACTCGTCAGGCGGGTTGATCGCCAATGTCGCATTCAATATCACCCAGGTCACCGAAGCCGGGTTTTCGGTGATTACCGTATTGGTGCGCGATTCGCTCACGGTGACCGGCTTGCTGGGCTGGATGCTTTATCTCAATTGGAAGCTGACGCTGATCGCGCTAGTCGTCGCGCCCGTTATCGCGCTCATCATCCGTCTGGTTAGCCGGCGGCTGCGCACCATGACGCGCGAGCTGCAACGGTCGCTCGGCCATATCACCCATATTCTCGAAGAATCCATCACCGGCCACAAGGTCGTCAAAACCTTCGGCGGACAGGCTTATGAAAGCCGCCGCTATCACGACGCCATCAACCAGTCCCGTCGCTATACGATGAAGCAAGTATCCGCCGCCTCGGCGAATGTGCCGATTGTCCAATTGGTCGCCGCGGCGGCGCTGGCGATCATCATTTTTATCGCCACGATGCAATCCGCCGCTAACGAAACCACCGTCGGCGGATTTGTGTCATTTCTTACCGCCATGCTGATGCTGTTTTCTCCGATCAAGCGGCTGACCAGCGTCAACGAAGGGTTGCAACGGGGATTGGCGGCGGCGGAAATTTTCTTCGAGCTGCTCGATGAGGACGCTGAAGTGGACGCCGGCGAGCGCCGCCTGCAACGTGCCCAGGGAGAAATTGTGTTCCGCGCCGTCGATTTCTCCTATCATCCTGCCGATGCCCCCGCGTTAAGCGGCGTTTCGCTAAAAATAGCGCCGGGTGAAACCGTTGCGCTCGTTGGTTCGTCGGGTGGCGGCAAAACGTCCCTCGTCAATCTGATTCCTCGTTTCTATCACCCGAACCGGGGAGAAATTTTAATTGACGGCTGTAATATCGCATCGATCCGCCTAGCGGACTTGCGCGCAAACATCGCCCTCGTCAGCCAAGAAGTGATTCTATTCAACGACACCATTGCCGCAAACATCGCATACGGGCAGTACAGTCAAGCGGCGCAAGCCGATATTATCGCCGCTGCGGAAGCCGCGCATGCAATGGACTTCATCCGTGAAATGCCCAATGGCCTGCAAACCATGATCGGCGAAAAAGGGTTGCGGCTGTCGGGAGGGCAGCGGCAACGCATCGCCATCGCACGCGCGCTGCTGAAGGACGCCCCGATTCTCATCCTGGACGAAGCAACCTCGGCATTGGACTCTGCGTCCGAACAGCACGTTCAGGCCGCGCTGGAAACCTTGATGAAGCACCGCACGACCATCATCATCGCTCACCGCCTCTCCACCATCGAAAAGGCCGACCGGATTCTCGCCTTGCAAAAAGGGCGGATCGTCGAACAAGGCGCCCACGATGAATTACTGGCGAAGAATGGCGTCTACGCCAACCTGTACCGCATTCAATTCGCCACCGAACAGTGATGCGCCGCAACCGGCGGCCTAACGGCGGCAGACGGCGCCCGCGCCCAACGGAAACCGCCGGCTATCTGATATAATTGAAAGTTTTCAGCGCGAGGCGGAATCGTTGTTACGAATTCTCCATACCGAATGGTCCGACGGCTGGGGCGGGCAGGAGCGGCGGGTCATTAGCGAAATCGAGGGGATGCGGCGCCGCGGCCACGCTGTCGCGCTGGCCACCCGCCACGGCTGCCGCATCGCGCAAGAGGCGGC